>NZ_QUDI01000014.1:0-104880 GCF_003477465.1 Parabacteroides sp. AF48-14 | reverse complement strand
ATGTTTTCCACTTCGTTCTTCCTCGGATAAGTCCTTCTCATCTAAGTATATTAATATGGCTGTTGCTGTGCGATCGGCATGGGTTACTTCAAAGTAAGTCAATATGCCTTCGGGTAAGAATAGTTCGTAACCTGTTTCCATTGAGCAAAAATAATTATTTTTTGCTTTCTCCACAACTTTTCGGGGTGAGCCCTTTTAAGCTTGCTACAAGCGTGAATGTAGCCAAGTGTAAAGCGACAATCTGGGCTCATATTATAATATTCCCTATTCTTTGCCGTTCAATATATATTGACTGAATATTTCGATATGAAAAGTATATATGATTCCCGGCAACGGCTGAAGTATGTGTTTATTTTTACGGCAATTCTGATCTCGATTGCTTCACTTGTTGTTTCCGATATGTTGATCAAAGATCTGGCACGGGAAGAGCGCCAGATGATGGAAGTATGGGCAGAGGCTACGCGGCTTACGGCGAGTAAGGATGCTGCAGTGGATATGTCGCTTGTTTTGAAAATTCTTCAAGGCAATACGACTATCCCGGTTGTGCTTTGTAACGACAGGGACAGTATTATGTCTCTCAAAAATATAGATCTGCCGGAAAACAATGTGGAAGAATTTGAAAAGGCAAAAGTGCAGGAGTTGAAAAGCAAGAATACGATTGTGATCGATATGGAAGACGGAACGTTCCAATATGTCTATTATGACGACTCTATTATTCTGAAACGGCTGTTGATTTATCCTTATGTACAGTTGTCAATAGTCTTTGTCTTTATTGCAATCGCTTTTTTGGCACTTGCGAGCACGAAGAAAGCCGAACAGAACAAAGTGTGGGTCGGACTATCCAAAGAGACGGCGCATCAGTTAGGAACGCCTATATCGTCTCTGATCGCATGGGTGGAATATTTGCGGACAAAAGAGATCGATCCTTCCCTGTTGAGTGAAATGGAGAAAGATGTGAAACGTTTAGAGACGATTGCAGAGCGTTTCTCCAAGATAGGTTCTAATCCCGACCCTGCTCCTGTTGATATTAATAATTCGATCCGTACGGCATTAAGCTATATGAGCACGCGCATATCTTCAAAGGTCAAGATCTATACTCATCTAACAGCTGAACCGATTCAGGTATTGATGAATGATTCTTTGTTTGCTTGGGTCATTGAAAACCTGACAAAGAACGCTGTTGACGCGATGGAAGGGCAGGGAGAGATTACTTTCCAAGTGGAAGAGCGTGATAAAGTTGTCCGCATTGACGTAACAGATACCGGTAAAGGAATTCCCAAGTCGAAGTTCAATACTGTATTCAATCCTGGTTATACAACCAAAAAACGCGGTTGGGGGTTAGGGCTCTCATTGGTGAAACGTATCATAGAATCCTATCATGGCGGAAAGATATTTGTAAAGAGTTCGGAGGTCGGTAAAGGGACGACTTTCCGCATAGAGCTTAGAAAGTATAAGTGCTAAAATCCCTGATAATAAAAAATAACTGCGAAGGTGTTGCATTTGTGTTTAGTTTTTTCGTACCTTTGCAAGGTTTTTACACTAAAAGGCTTTGGGAAAGTTTAAATTATATAATGTAGATTTGAAAAATCTCGCTCCGGGAGTTCATGAATTTGACTACTTACTGGAGAATAAGTTTTTTGTGGACATCGATGGAGACCAGGTCCAGAAGGGCAAAGTGAAGGTTCACCTCACTGTAAAGCGGTCGTCCGTGATGTTTGAAATGAACTTTCAGATAGAAGGTGTTGTTATGGTTCCGTGCGACAGATGTCTGGACGATATGGAAATCCCTATCGACACACACAATCGCCTGGTGGTAAAGTTCGGTAAAGAATATGCCGAAGAAAGTGACGAAGTAGTTGTTATACCGGAAGATGAAGGCGCTATTAACCTGGCGTGGTTCCTGTATGAATTTATTGCATTGGCTATTCCTATGAAGCACGTACATGCTCCGGGAAAATGTAATAAGACTATGTCGTCCAAGCTGAAAAAGCATACTGCCAGAAGTACTGACGACGGAGATGAAGAATACGAAGACGAAAGCGTGGATGAAGATATCACGATCGACGACGACGTATCGACAGCAACAGATCCGCGATGGGATGGTCTGAAAGGTTTACTTGAGAATGATAACAATTAAATAAATTAAAACATGGCACATCCTAAAAGAAGACAAGGTAAGACAAGAACAGCCAAGAGAAGAACTCATGACAAGGCTGTCGCTCCCACAATGGCTATTTGCCCGAACTGCGGCGCATGGCACATTTATCACACTGTATGCGGCGAATGCGGCTATTACAGAGGTAAGTTGGCTATCGAAAAAGAAGCAGCTGTGTAAGTTTATCCGGACTGAATTAAGTTTTGATAAACCAAGAAATAGCCCTAAAAGTTTTTTTAGGGCTTTTTTTTAATTGGGATATATAGTCCTTTTATTTTAAAGATTATGGATAAGATTAATGCGGTTATTACAGGTATTGGCGGATACGTTCCCGAAGATGTATTGACAAACGAAGACATTTCGAAATTGGTTGATACGACGGATGAATGGATCATGACACGTGTAGGCATCAAAGAACGCCGAATTTTGAAAGGCGAAGGAATTGGTACCTCATATATGGGCATACGTGCTGTGAAGCAGTTACTCGAAAAAACGAATGTAAATCCGGAAGAAATAGAAGTGATCCTGACGCTACAACTACGCCTGACCATCATTTTCCAACTACTTCCTCCATAATTGCTTACCATACCGGCTGCAAGAATGCAATGACTTTTGATTTGCAAGGTGCTTGTGCCGGTTTTTTGTATGCACTGGAAACGGGTTCAAACTATATTCGTTCGGGACGCTATAAGAAAGTTATTGTGGTGGCCGGTGATAAGATGACCGCTATCACAGACTACCAGGACCGTTCTACCTGTCCTTTGTTTGGCGATGCTTGTGGCGCTGTATTGCTTGAACCTACAACGGAAGAAGTTGGGGTTATCGATACAATCTTGCGTACGGATGGTGTAGGCTATTCGCATCTGATTATGAAATCCGGCGGCTCTGCCTATCCTCCTTCTCACGAGACTGTGGATAACCGGGAACATTTCGTTTTCCAGGATGGGAAATATGTCTTTAAGTATGCCGTTTCGTATATGGCTGATGTGGCAGCTGAGATTGCAGAACGCAATCAGTTGACACATGACGACATCGCTTGGATCGTGCCTCATCAGGCAAACCTGCGTATTATCGATGCGACGGCCAAACGTCTGGGCGTGGATATGGATAAGGTAATGATCAATATCCAGAAATACGGAAATACCAGTGCCGGAACAATTCCTATCTGCCTCTGGGAGTGGGAAGACAGGCTGAAGAAAGGGGATAACCTGATCTTGGCAGCATTTGGTGCCGGCTTTACCTGGGGTGCAATTTATCTTAAATGGGGGTATAATGGAAAACAAGCATAAGTCCGGCTTTGTTAATATCGTCGGTAATCCGAATGTCGGAAAGTCTACGTTGATGAACCGTCTGGTGGGAGAGCGTATCTCGATCATCACGTCGAAAGCGCAGACTACACGGCACCGTATTATGGGAATCGTGAATACCGCCGATATGCAGATCGTGTATTCAGACACGCCGGGAGTCCTGCATCCGAACTATAAGTTGCAGGAGTCTATGCTTAATTTCTCGCAGTCGGCACTTGGTGATGCCGATGTGCTGCTCTATGTAACCGATGTCGTCGAGAAGATTGACAAGAATGAAGAATTTCTCCAGAAGGTCCAGAAAGTGGAATGTCCGGTCCTGTTGCTGATCAACAAGATCGATACGACCACTCAGCCCGAGCTGGAAAAAATGGTTGCCGAATGGAAAGAACTTCTTCCGAAAGCCGAGATTATTCCGATCTCTGCCCTTTCGAATTTTAATATAGATTACGTAAAACACAGGGTGGAAGAGTTGATGCCTGAATCTCCCCCCTATTTCGAGAAAGACGCGCTTACCGATAAACCGGCCCGTTTCTTCGTTACGGAGA
Organism: Parabacteroides sp. AF48-14; assembly: GCF_003477465.1. NCBI lineage: Bacteria > Pseudomonadati > Bacteroidota > Bacteroidia > Bacteroidales > Tannerellaceae > Parabacteroides > Parabacteroides sp. AF48-14. Next base: position 100,873 of record NZ_QUDI01000014.1, on the reverse strand, counting down.
TTATTCGCGAGAAGATCCTCCTGTACTACCAGAAAGAGATTCCGTATGCGGTAGAAGTCGTAGTGGAGCTGTTTAAGGAAGAAGCCGAGCTGATTCACATTAAGGCGCTCATTATTGTTGAACGCGATTCCCAGAAAGGAATCATCATCGGGCATCGTGGCCAGGCATTGAAAAAAGTAGGTGCTATGGCCCGCAAGGATATCGAACGCTTCTTTGAGAAGAAGGTTTTCCTGGAAATGTTCGTCAAAGTCGAAAAAGACTGGCGCAACCGGGACAACATGCTGAAGAACTTCGGTTACCAGCTGGATTAATTAACAGCACAGACAGAAAAAGTTGTTTATGGGAAATATTGTAGCAATAGTTGGTAGACCCAACGTAGGAAAGTCCACCCTGTTCAACCGTTTGACACAGACGCGCCAGGCGATTGTCAACGAGGAAGCAGGCACTACCCGCGACCGTCAATACGGCAAGGTGGAGTGGACCGGTAAAGAATTTTCGCTGATTGACACCGGCGGATGGGTAATTAATTCGGATGATGTTTTTGAAGAAGAGATAAACAAACAGGTGAAGATCGCCCTCGAAGAGGCAGACGTAATCTTGTTTGTGGTGGATGTATTAAACGGTATAACGGACTTGGACAACGAGGTTGCAGCCATTCTGCGCCGTCATAAGAAACCAGTGATCGTAGTTGCCAACAAAGCGGACAACTTCGATTTGCATCCTGCTGCTGCAGAATTTTATTCGTTCGGGTTGGGTGATCCGTTCTGTATCTCTGCCATCAACGGTTCTTGTTCCGGCGATCTGCTGGATAAGATTGTTGCTACACTTCCGGAAGACAAGCCGGAGGAGTTGGAAGAAGAGCTGCCCCGTATCGCCATTATCGGCCGTCCGAATGCCGGCAAGTCTTCTCTTATCAACGCATTTATCGGTGAAGACCGCCATATTGTAACGGATATTGCCGGTACGACTCGCGATTCCATCTATACGAAATATAACAAGTTCGGTCTGAACTTTTACCTGGTAGACACGGCCGGTATCCGTAAGAAAGGCAAGGTGAACGAAGACCTGGAATATTATTCCGTGATTCGTTCGATTCGTGCCATCGAAAATTCGGATGTCTGCGTGCTGATGCTGGATGCTACCCGTGGTATCGAGAGCCAGGATCTGAACATCTTCTCATTAGTGCAGAAGAACAAGAAAGGCCTGGTTGTCTGTGTAAACAAATGGGATTTGGTGGAAGATAAAAGCCAGAAAGTGATCGATACGTTTACGAATGCGATCCGTGAACGCCTGGCGCCGTTTACCGACTTCCCGATCCTGTTTATCTCGGCCTTGACCAAGCAGCGCATTCTGAAGGTGCTGGAAACAGCCCAAGTGGTTTTTGAGAACCGCCAGCGCCGCATCCCAACAGCCAAACTGAACGAGATCATGCTGCCGATCATCGAGAATTATCCGCCGCCCGCATGGAAAGAAATATATCAAGATTAAATATATCACCCAGCTTCCCGCAGGCCAAGTCCCTTCGTTTGTATTCTTCTGTAACCTCCCCCAATGGATCAAAGACCCGTACAAACGCTTCCTGGAAAACAAAATCCGCGAAAACTGGGAGTTCACAGGAACACCGATTAATATATTTATTCGGGAGAAATAAATAAAGAAAACAGAAAAAGAGATGCTATTCGTAGTGTCTCTTTTTTTGTTTTCTATCTCCGGGTAGTATCACATATCTCTCCGCAAAAGTTTTCTGAAAATAATCCTTCAATCCTTCATCTATATGCTTAATTGGTTAATATAAAGTTTCTTATGGATGAAGCTTATGAACCTTTGTCAAAACATATGCGCATTGAAATTAAAACATAGGTGTTTTGATCTCTAAATATAGTTGTTTTTGTAATCAAAGACTTAAGCTTTTGGGATCAAAGACTTAAGTCTTTTCCAGCGAAACTGCCGGTATTTTAAATTGAATGGAATGGTTCCTGTTTTTTCGGATGGGAGTTGCAATTTTTCGGACGGGAGCCAGTTTTTATGGGACAAGCATCGCGTCGGAATTGAACAGGCATCGGTTTGCTATCCGATGCTTATTCGTTTTTAGAGTAATAGTTATTGGTGATTCCCTGATTTAAACTTCATCCGGCGATGAAAAGGTTCATGTCCTTCATCTGTAAATGACTATATAATAATCGGATAAACCATCAGATGAAGGTTTGAAGGTTTGTTTTTGTGAAACTTTTGTTGTAAAACTGTTTTGAGATGTCTACACAAATGGGAAAAAATAATAGTTGTATGCTTTGGATAATCATCTAAAAATACGACCTTTGTAAAGTATTGAAAATAATAACGTAGAAGCGTTTCGATATTATCTTGTACTGGAATCTGGACAATTTCGGCTATGCAAGGTAATAGGCCAAATGGTTCCTGCGCTTGTGTTTGTTATATATCTGCCTGGTGGGGTGGACTATATACTTGCATAGAGCGTGGGATCATTGTTCTATTATTGCATAGCGGGCAGTCCAGAGCCTCAGTACAGTAGTAGACAATGGTTCCCACGCTTCTTTTTTTGTAAATGCCGACCGGTGGGGGACAGGGAGGATAAGGAGGGAGAAATGATGAAAAAGATTCTACTTGTTTTAATGGGATTGTGTCTATGTCTGAATATGAAATCTCAAGTTACAACGTATGTTGAAATGAAAGAAATGGGTACACTGTTGAATTTATTGACAGACCAGGAAATAGAGCAGACAGAGAAAATTGTGATTAAGGGGAATTCTTTGATGAAAGAAGATTTTGCTGTGCTGAAAAGAATGTTGGTAAAATATAATTTAAAGAGGGTGGATATAGAAAATACTGCAACATATGTAATAACAGAAAAAGCATTTGACAACTGTAGTAGTTTGAAGGATATTAAATTACCGAAATTCTTAACGACAATCGGTTATATGGCATTTGGTAATTGTGATAATTTGGAAAATATTGTATTTCCTTCTTCTTTAGAAAAAATAGATATTGGAGCTTTTTGGTTTTGTTCTTCTTTAAAATCAATTCTCTTAGGACGAAGATTGAAAAGTATTGGAGGGGATTGCTTTCATCATTGTACAAGTTTACAAGAAATTCATTGTCAAGGAGAGCAACCTTCTGTATGTGCGTTTAGTTCTTTTGAAGGCCTTCATGAAACTTGTGTTCTCTATGTCCCTGAAGGATGTAAAAGAAAATATGCTTTTGCAGATGGTTGGCTCAATTTTGATAATATTCGTGAAGAGCATGTTGAGTCTGCTTATTCTTTGCAAGTTGATTTACAGGGAGGGACATTTGCTTGGCAACTTTATCCGGATTATGAAGGTGTAGGAGGGGCTGTTGTTCAATGGATTTATCCAAAAGAAGAATGTTTTATTGAAGTGGAAAAAAGTGAAACTGTTGTTTTTCTTATTGCTGAAGAAAATACTTACTTTTCCAATTGGAGGATTGAAGCTATATTGTTAAATGGCGAAGATATAACTTCGCAACTGACGGAGAATATGTTGTTATATTTAACGATTAATCAGGATTCTAAATTGGAGATAAAGATGAAAGATTTGTTGGCTACGTCTAATGAAACAATTGAAGAGCGTAGCATAGGCATCTGTATTTCATCGGATGGACTGTGTGTGAGTAATGTAATCCCCAATGAGTTGATAAGAGTTTATAATCTTTCGGGTGTATTGGTTTGTTCAAAGAGAGCTGAAAGCGATAGTTGTGAGATCCGATTGCCGAAGAATCAAATTTATTTTCTTCAAGTCGGAACGAAAGTGTTTAAAATAAAGATTTAAAAGTCTTTTTTCAACAGGCCTTTCAGAGCAGATTAAATGAAATAGGCAGATATGAGGCTGGAGTAATGTTTTATCATCTTATAATTATTATAAGATGATAATTGCTATATCACACTAAATAAAAATCCCCTTGGAGAAGCCTGATGCCGTTCTCCAAGGGGATTTTTGTTATCTCTAAAGAGGCTGATTACAGCGAATTCAGCAACTCATTCAGTTCATTCACCATCTCGGCTGCCGACTTTTGCGTCTCGGATAAGCCTTCCGGTGTAAACATGGAGACTGCTTTGTTCAATTTCTCCAGTCTGCTACCTTTCAGTTCTGAGCGGAGGATGCGGATCTTTTCGCAATCTTGGATACCTTCGACCAGACGTTCGAAGCGGATACTGCTACGTGGTCCAGGATAGATGCTGTAGGTATCGCCGGCAGCCAGGTGCGGAAACGGGAGTCGCGCAGCGGATCGGCTGTCCAGCTGTTTACGGCCCAGCGCAGGTAACCGTCGTAACCTCCGGCGATGGCATGTAGGGCGGTCCAGGGAGCTTCGGCAGGATCAGAGAAGGTGAACGTGTTCGGGAATGCTTCCGAGCAGCAGGTGTAAACCGTGCTGATCTGTCCCTTGCGTTCGCGTTCAGCTTTCACATCTTCCGGGAATTTATGGCCGTAAGGGATGCTCAGGTAATAGAGGTCGGATTGGATTTCCGGATGATAATTACCGGCCAGCGTGATTTTGAATTCAGGATCGGCCTGTTTGATCACCTTGATGGCCTCGCGCATGGCTTCCATCGGACGTTCGTCCATTGAGATAGCTGTCTTTTCGAACCAGCCTTTTGTGCGCAGGTGGCGGGAGAAGTCTTTCAGGAAAGAACCCCAATAGTCGGCATATTCGGCATCACCCGGCTTAACGTTGATAAACTGTACCCGGTTGGTTGCTTCATCGTAATAGTCGAATGTCAGCGCCCAGGGGATCATGGTGTAGCAACTGATCAGATCCTTGATGCCCACTTCGTTCATCATAAATTCAACCCATTTGTCGAAGAGGCATAGTCATAGACCCATGTCCCGTCGATTTTCTTGATGCGGGTGACCATGCTGTCATAATGATCTTCGGTCTGTCCGGCCCAGGGTTTGTGCATGATGCTGGTCGTGATGGCACGTTGTCCGGCGTTAGCCAGCATTTTCATGATAGGGCGCATTGCGTCGAAATGTTCTTTGCTCCAGAGCGGAACCTGATAGTAGCGGGCTACGGAATACGGGTTTTGCCACAAATCCAAGTGGAAAGCCCAGTCTTGCGGGGCCGGTAACGTACGGTTCAGCACGTTTACCTCGAATTGTAGGTTCATCGCCTGGAAATTCTTTCCCGAAACAGTCAATGTCCCTTTGTATTTCCCGGCACGGGCATCGGAGGGAACCCATACGTTCAGCCAGACCGGTTGAGTTGTGAGGGCTTTGATGTCCTGTATCTTGACAATGTCCAGCACGTCGGCAACGACGGACGAATCCCATTCGGCTTTGTTCTCACGATGTCCGCAACCGCCTTTGCGGTCCTTGTTCAGTTCGTCGGTCATGACGTAGCGTACAAAATTCGTCGTGATGGCAGAAGCCGGAATGATGGAAGAACCGTTCTTCAGCTCGCTTACCGTGATGGTTGCCTCTTCCAGGTCATTCTTGGTCCACAGCACGGCCTGTGCGTTTATCCTTTCTCCTTTCCAGGCTTTCGTCTGCAGGCGGGTTGTCTTTTTCACATCGGGAACGTCCAGCTTTTTGTAACGGATATCCGTAGTTCCCCAGCTCAATTGGGTTGGTGTTGTCATCTTGTTCCAGACTTCCTCGCCGTCGTGCGGCTTTGTGTCTGTCAGTTCCTCATAATTGCCCAATGGATACTTCTCTGTCTGTTGAGCGAAACAGACGGGCCCAAACGCAAGTAAGGCCGATAAGATTAGAGCGTTTTTCATGTACGATTGTTGTTTTTTAGTTTACGAGGGTAAAGATAAGAAACAATGGACAATTTGCAATGGACGATTGATAATTTCCCTTACTCGCATAAGTCGGGGAAAGACTGCCCGTTGTAACCGCCTCCTCCTTTCATGGGTGTCAGAGCTGAAAGCGACAGGTTGCCTTTTCTTTTTTTACGTAGCTCTCTTTTTGGATGAAATCAAATATCTCCTTACCTGTCTTGTTTTTGAGCAATAAGACTTCGATCTCCTTATCCTGTATGGAGTCTTTTATTTTGATCCGATAGTAGTCGGTATCTTCTTTCTTTTCAATGACCTTGCCATATATTTCATCCGGCAGGTTCTTTTCATAAAAACTTTTGCAGTCGTCACCCCCTGCTTGTCCAAACAGGATTGCGAATAATAAAATCAGTACTTTCATCTCTATTTAAATTTTACGAACATTAATACAGGATTGCTTTCTTCATTCAATTTGTTGCTTATTTCCACCATCGAGCTTTGCCTGCAAACGTATAATTGTTGCTATCGGCAATTCTTGCGAATTCGGATTGTGCGAGAGGGAACACGAAATAGTCTCCATGTGAGGCTAATGGTTTCATCTGTGCATCCGGATCTCTGAACTTGACAAGCGTGTTACTATTGTCTTTTTTGTCGATGACGGATACATAAGCTTCGCCTTTGTAGTAGAAATCCATATAGATATGTGTCCTGTTCTCCATCAGGTTGAAGAAATATATGAAATTTTGATCTGCCAGCTTTTGCATGAACAGCATCGGGTCTTTCCCCAAAGCCTGATTATAAACAAATGCTTCGTCAACCCATTGTTCCCCGAAGTCGATCCTCATACGAGGTTCAACCCGGTCTTCGAATACATTATAAATCGTGTCGTTGTATGTCGGGACAAATACTAATGCGTCATCTACGTGGTAGAGTGATTGCCTTGGCGAGAAATGTATGCTCATGGTCTTCTCAAAAGGCAGGAAATGACGCGTTTCCCCGTTTGGGGGTTGAACGAACAGGCAGTATTTCAGATCACTTTTGACTGTCCCTATGCCTTCTTCATAGACAAAAGTGCTGTCCTCGATCATGCTGAAAGCCATTGCTCCGAAAGGAACCGGCGTATGCTTCTCCTCGATAAACTTGAAATTAGCGTCGTAGGTCAGGACTTTATTTTGGATCGCGTCTAAAACTAAAATATGGTTTTTGTTCTTGTCTATGTACATCCCGTCAATCCGCACATATTCACCCGGGCCATTCCCGATTGCTTTGTGTGCTGAGAGGAAATGCCCGTCAAGAGAGAATTGCAGGATGCTTTGGGTCTTTCTGTCTGACAATACCAATTTGTCGGATACGTTTAATTGGCTGATCTCCCCGATCTGGCTACTATCATTTGTCTCTAATGGTATGAAATAGGCTGTATCGATATCTGCAAAAAAGACTTCGGGGGAAGATATATTCTCCCAGGCGACTGTATAAGTCTTGATATCCTTTTCCTTGTTTTTATTTCCTTGTGTACAAGCAAACAGGCATAGCAGTAAAAATATATTGCAAGTGGTTCTCATATCTGTATTTAACGAGTTTTATTCAATCCTTTTGTAATGGCAAGTCATCAACTCCCCATTCTCGTCGTGCAGATGCATTCCGCTGCCTTCGCAATAGCGGAACATGTCGCAGTCGGCACATTGTCCTTTCCGGGCCCATTTCCGGTTGCGATATTCCTTGAAGCCGTTGTTCCAGACGTCGATAAAGTTGTCTTTGTAGATGTTTCCCTGGTGATAGTTGGCGCGGATGCTCGGACAGCCGGAAATAGAGCCGTCTATCAGGACCGATGCGGTGCTGACACCTGCGTCGCAGTGGAAAATCTGGTCGCGCACTTCGCCTTCATAGTTGCCGAGGAAGCCCTCGCAGGCAAAGTCTACGTGTATCTTTCCTTCGTGGCGGCAATGGCGGATAAATTGGAGGACCCAGGTGAACTGTTTGTCATCGATCTGCAATTCCGGTGTTTCTGCCGCCCGTCCGACCGGGAAAATGGTAAAGATGCGCCAGTTGCGGACACCCATCTCGATCAGGAACTCTTTGAACAGCATCAGGTCCTTGAAATTCTTCTGATTGACGCAGGTCACGACATCCCACGCGATTTCCTTTTCTTCCGCCAACATCGCAATCGCATTGACGGCACACTCGAAGCTCCGACGGTTGCCCCTGAGCCAGTTGTGCGCCTCTTCGAAACCGTCGAGGCTGATGGTGATGGAGTGCATGCCGGCGGCAAGCAACGAATCCAGCCGTTCGCGGGTGAGCAGCAATCCGTTGGAGACGATTCCCCAGGGATATTCGCGTTTGTTCAGTTCCCGTCCGCAGACCTCGATGTCTTTGCGAACCAACGCTTCCCCTCCGGTAAAGACGATCATTACCTGGTGCGGGTTCATATGCGGCGTGATCTCGTCGATGACTTTCAGGAAATCTTCGACCGGCATATCGGGATGCGCTGACGAAACATGGCAATCGCTTCCGCAATGGCGGCAGGACGCATTACAACGAAGCGTACACTCCCAGAAGAGCGTACGCAACTCATGTATCTTGGCCCGGTTTCTCCGGATACTTCTAAATAGCTCTAAAGCAAGACGTTTTCGCAATCCAGGGCGTTTATTCATTCTTTATCTCTTCTTTTAGGATGAAATTTACTTCTTTTTCGACAGAGCCTTTAAACCAGCCTCCTTTTCCCCCTTTATAATCATCGCCGGAAATAGTAATGTCTGTAGAGTCCTTTTTATATGAACCGTTCAGAGCGCCGTCGACATCTGTTGCAATGATTCGTAATTTGCCGGTTGGAAATTCTTCAAACTGGCAGGTGAAAGTTCCTGCAGAACTTGTTGAAACAGCCGGTATTGTGTCGAACCAGCTTCTACCGTCTCCATGATGTTCCGTCAGACATTTTATTTCAATATCCGGAATCGGTGCACTTCCCTCGTTCACCACTTTCCCTTTTATGGTAAAGTTGGCATAAGGTGTTCCGTACATATCAGCTCCGCCATCACATGCCGAGAAACCCAATAACGCAAGTATCCCGCCCAGCAGCCAGTTGATACTTTTCAGTAGAGAAGTAGAAACCTTTTTCATATTGTTATAGCATTTGTTTATACTATATAGATGCAAAGATAACGCATATAGTTGCACATCTTATCGTTTTGTCCTTACTATTTTACCTTTTTCTATTAGGACTCTTGTCCGTTCGACCGGCAACAATAAACCGTCCGCTTGGCGGTGAACGATCGTCCGCTTGCTGGTGAACGATCGTCCGGCGCCAAGCGAACGATCGTTCGCCGCCAAGCGGACAACTAATGGAAGCCATAGAACGAGTGAAAAGAACGGCATCCGGCAGCTAAGGAATCGGGGACAATGAAATAAAATACCGCTTGATACCCGGAATAAGCCGGATATTGAGTAACTTGCGGCCCTAAATTCAATCTATCAATCAAACATGAAAGATTTTCTGCGTATACTGAGGCGCTTTGTGCCTCCCTATAAGAAATATATGGTGTGGAATGTGATATTCAATATCCTGTCTGCCATATTGAATCTATTCTCCTTTGCTTTAATTATTCCCATTCTGAATATTCTTTTTAAGATTAGTGACGAGACATATACATATATCGACTGGACGTTCAACCCGCTGTCTTTCGAGGCCTGGAAAGCGACTCCCGAGCTGCTGAAAAATAACTTCTTCTGGTTTGTGTCCGATATGATCGAGACGAAAGGCGGCTCGTTTACGCTTATCATCTTAGGCATATTTCTGGTTGTGTCGACTTTCATGAAGGTCGGGACGATGTATCTGGCTTTTTATACGATGATTCCGATCCGTACGGGAGTCGTGCGCGATATCCGCAACCAGATCAACCGCAAGATCACGGAGCTTCCGCTTGGCTTTTTCTCGGAAGAACGGAAAGGTGACATCATTGCCCGTGTGTCGGGTGACGTGAACGAGATCGAGACATCCATCATGAGTTCGCTCGATATGCTCTTTAAGAATCCGATTCTGATCCTGATCTACCTGATCGGGATGATTGCGATCAGTTGGCAGTTGACGCTTTTTGTCTTTATCCTGCTGCCTGTTGCCGGTTACGTGATGGGCCAGGTCGGAAAGAAACTGAAGCGGAAATCGTTCGAGGGGCAGCAGCAATGGGGCTATCTGATGAGCCAGATCGAGGAAACATTGGGCGGCCTGCGGGTCATCAAGGCTTTTAATGCAGAGAAAAAGATACAGGATCGTTTTGAGAAGAGCAACGAGACATTCCGCCGGTTGACGAACCGTATTTATCGTCGCCAGCAATTGGCGCATCCGATGAGCGAGTTCTTAGGAACGGCTACGATCGCGATTGTGCTTTGGTATGGCGGTACGCTTATTCTGAGCAGTAACAGTCCGATCGACGCCTCTACCTTCATTTATTATTTAGTGATTTTCTATAGTATTATCAATCCGGCAAAAGACCTGAGCAAAGCGTCCTATGCCATCCAGAAAGGACTTGCTTCCATGGATCGTGTGGATAAGATTCTGAAAGCGGAAAGCGATATCAACGATCCGGAGAACCCGAAACCGATTGCCTTGAACGAGAGTATCCGTTATCAGGATGTATGGTTCAAGTACCAACATGAATGGGTGTTGAAAGGCATTGACCTGACGATTCCGAAGGGGCGCACGGTGGCTTTGGTTGGACAGTCCGGTTCGGGAAAGAGCACGCTGGTGGATTTGCTGCCCCGTTTCTATGACGTGGATAAAGGCAGCATAACGATTGACGGTACGGATGTGCGCGATGCGACCCTGTACGATCTGCGCAGCCTGATGGGAAATGTGAATCAGGAGGCGATTCTTTTTAACGATACGTTCTTCAATAATATCTCTTTCGGAGTGGAAGGAGCTACGCTTGAACAGGTACAGGAGGCGGCCCGCATCGCCAATGCGCACGATTTCATTATGGCGAGCGAAGAAGGATATGATACCAATATCGGCGACCGGGGCGGCAAGTTGTCCGGCGGACAGCGCCAGCGCATCAGCATTGCCCGCGCGATCCTGAAGAACCCGCCGATCCTGATCCTCGATGAGGCGACTTCTGCGCTCGACACTGAGTCGGAACGTCTGGTGCAGGAAGCTTTGGAGAATCTGATGCGTAACCGTACGACGATCGTGATTGCACACCGCCTTTCGACTATCCGGAATGCTGATGAGATCTGCGTGATGCACGAAGGCGCGATTGTGGAACGCGGACGGCATGACGAACTGATCGAACTGAACGGATACTATAAAAAGCTTTGCGATATGCAAAGTTTCTGATAATAACTTAAAGATTTAATAGCCATGAAACTAAAATGTCTCTCGTTTATATTGCTTTTCCTGGCAGGATGCAATATGCCGGATGTGAAAACGGGTAAGCCGTTGTCCTATCATTTTGATGCTCCCGCAAAGATTTGGGAAGAAACATTCCCGTTGGGTAACGGGCGTCTCGGGTTGATGCCGGACGGAGGTGTCGAAACGGAAAACATTGTCTTGAATGAAATCTCCATGTGGTCGGGAAGCAAACAGGATACCGATAATCCGCAGGCTTATTATTCGCTGGCACAGATACGCCGTCTTCTTTTTGAAGGTCGCAATGATGAGGCGCAGGAGCTGATGTACAACACCTTCGTCTGCAAGGGTGAAGGAAGCGGGCAGGGACAAGGAGCAAATGTCCCTTATGGTAGCTATCAATTGCTGGGCAACCTCGTATTGGATTATGATTATCAGGATGCGGCAGACTCGATCTCTGCCTACCGGCGTGAACTGAATCTGGATAACGCGATTGCGACTGCCTCTTTTAAAAAGGGGAAAGTTAATTACGGCCGTGAGGTTTTTACCTCCTTTGCCGATGATTTGGGCGTGATCCGTCTGACTGCCGATGCCGACAGGGCCTTGAACTTCTCCTTCGGCATGAATCGCCCCGAGCATTATCAGGTGACGACCGACGGCAATGACTTGTTGATGCAGGGGCAATTGCCTGATGGAGTCGATACGCTCGAGATGAAAGGCCTTCGCTATGCATCCCGTATCCGTGTCCTTTTGCCGAAAGGCGGAACTGTCACTCCGGGCGATTCTACGATTTCCGTGCATAATGCTTCCGAGGCTATTCTGCTGGTCAGTATGGCTACCGATTATTTCGACAAGGATCCGGACGGCAAGGTTGTATCTTTGCTGGCGAATGCCGAAAAGAAAGATTATGCCTCCTTGAAGAAAGCACATGTCGCTGCTTACCGTTCTCTTTTCGGACGTGTGGAACTGGATCTGGGACGTTCTTCCCGGGAGGATCTGCCGATGGACGAACGTCTTGCCGCTTTCAATGAAGATCATAACGATCCTTCGCTGGGCGCACTTTATTTCCAGTTTGGCCGTTACCTGCTTATCTCGTCTACCCGCGTCGGCCTGCTGCCTCCTAATTTGCAAGGACTTTGGTGTAATACGATCAATACGCCCTGGAATGGCGACTATCATCTGAATATCAATCTGCAGATGAATCATTGGCCGGCTGAGGTTACAAACCTTTCCGAACTGCATCTCCCGTTGGTGGAATGGACCAAGAAACAGGTTGCCAGTGGCGAGCGGACGGCAAAGGCTTATTATAATGCCCGTGGCTGGGTGACGCATATTTTGGGTAACGTCTGGGAATTTACAGCACCGGGCGAGCATCCGTCGTGGGGGGCGACCAATACTTCCGCAGCCTGGCTTTGTGAACATCTGTATATGCATTATCTCTATACATTGGATAAAGAATATCTGAAAGAAGTCTATCCTGTCTTGAAGGGCGCTTCCCTGTTCTTTGTGGATATGCTGGTGGAAGATCCCCGCAACAAATATCTGGTGACGGCTCCGACGACTTCGCCTGAGAATGGCTATAAGCTGCCGAACGGCCATACAGCCCATATCTGTGCCGGTTCTACGATGGACAATCAGATCGTGCGCGAGTTGTTCACCAACACGATCGAGGCTGCCGGTATTTTGGGTATCGATTCGGATTTTGCCGGCGAACTGTCTGCCAAGCGTGCCCGCCTGATGCCGACGACGATCGGTCAGGATGGGCGTATTATGGAATGGCTTGAACCGTATGAGGAAACAGAACCCCATCATCGTCACGTGTCCCATCTTTACGGTCTGTATCCGGGTAATGAGATTTCAATGGAACAGACGCCGGAGCTTGCCGAGGCTGCCCGTAAGTCGCTTATTGCCCGCGGCGATAAGAGCACGGGATGGTCAATGGCCTGGAAGATCAATTTCTGGGCGCGGCTGCACGATGGCGACCATGCTTATAAGTTGTTGGCCGACCTGCTTCGTCCGTGTGTGGACTGGAAGACAAATATGACGAACGGCGGCGGTACGTATCCGAACCTGTTTTGTGCACATCCTCCTTTCCAGATCGATGGAAACTTCGGAGGTTGCGCCGGTATTGCCGAAATGCTGGTGCAGAGCCAGACCGGACGGATCGAATTGCTTCCGGCCCTGCCTTCTGCCTGGAAAAGCGGCAGTTTCAAGGGGCTGAAAGTGCGTGGTGGTGGCGAAGTGTCCGCTAAATGGTCGGAAGGCCAGCTGACAGAAGCCGGCTTGAAAGCATTGGTGACTAATACTTTCCGCATCAAACTCCCTGCTAATTCAGCCAACATGAGCATCAAAATCAACCAGAAATCCGTCTCCCTCCCCGTTGTCGACGGCATGTTGGTCGTCGACTTGCAGGCAGGGGATCAGTTGGGGTTGATGTTTTAAATTGGTTATTTGTATAAAAGAGGGGCAAAAGAGTTTTTGATCCCCTCTTTTTATTTAGAAAGTAAGTGATGAAATCTGTTTTTGCATTTCTTGTTTTATCACATTCCAATCAATAATACTGAACATGAGTGGTTCGGGTTCTTCTTCAGCATCGTCAAAATAGGAAAGGCTTTTAATGACCATAAATATGGAACCGTCTGTATATTTTTCAGAATAAAGCCGGAGCATTTCTTTTAGTGAAAAATATTGTAGGAGGAAATAGACATCGATAAAATCCTTTTTTGTACCTCTGCCGGTTATTGCCGCCAGCTTCATAGCGCAAATATCTTCCAGACCTGCCAGTCGAAGAAAATCTGTGTTATTCACCGGAGCTAACCAAGGATATCCATAGTTACAAGATCTACTTTTATATTGTTAATGGTGAAGATATGGATGTTCTTTGAGTTCTTTATAATTGAAATGTTTCCTAAAGGACGGATTATTTCAAGAACCTCATCCGGCTCTATAGACAAAGCTCCAAATAAATCTAAATCAACAGATGTTCGATGGCCAATTTGTAAAGCCAGTGAAGTACCTCCTGCCAGACGCAGATTTTCAAAATCCGGAATAGCCAGAAGACTTTTTAGAAGTTCCAGTGTTGCGGGATCGATTGTTTTGTAGTGTAGCATCTGAACTGTTCTCTTGGAATGTGTGATATTGTTGAAATAAAAGCGAGAGCCCGAGGCTCGAGATCCCGGAACTTTTTTGCGATACAAGCTATATCAGATATTGGAATATAACGACAAAGTAAATACCAGTCATTTAAAGTACCGTATTCCAGTATACGTTTGATAATAAAAGCGCAATGATGATCCCAATCTAATTTATCCCGGTCTGTATCCCAGAATAGATGCGGGGAGAACTTTCCGATAATGTCTTGTTTGACTGTTTGCATATTGCTTTTTTGTTTATTATTCTGTTTACAAATATACAGACTTATTCTTAATACAATGGAAGTTTGTAGATAAATCCGATTGAAATTTTCCCTGTGTTTTCAATGGAAGCACCCAGCGCTTTCGCTTTTCCCGTCAAGCTGTAGGAGCGGCCTGTCCCTGTCAGGAAGATGTGCAGGTTTTCGTCGGCCATCGGGTAGAACTCGATACCGGCCTGATAGCCCCATGCGGTACGGTATTTGCCGGAAGGGAGTGCGTCTTCGCTGCTTCCGCTTTTGTAGATGGAGCCGGTTTCATACATGCCTTTGGCAAAGACATTCCATCTCGGGTGGAACCGGTAATTCATTTCTGCGACAAACGAAAGATACTGGACGTTGCGGAGGCAAACGGGACCTTCTTCATCCTCGTCGGCAGCCGGAGCCAGTTCGGTCAGGATGCCCAGCGGGTCGAGCGGACCGCGTGTGTACATCACATCCAGATAGCCGTCGAACGGACCGGAGCAAACATTGTGTCCAGCCCAAGCCATATACATCCATTTCCCTTTTGCCTGTTCGCCAGCGGTAGCTGAATAACGGAGGTTTACAACTTCGTCCAGATAACTGCTGTTCCAGTTGAGTGTATAGAAAAGAGGGGCACGTGGTTTTTCGATTCCGGCAGGTAGCACGCCATAAGCATCTTCCATGCTGCCGATACGGTTGTCCGTCACCTGTACACGCAATTCCTGTGAGGGTGTCAGCTGGTACGCCAGTGTTGCACCGGTGAAATAGCAATCCATATATTCGTTCATGTCGCTGTATTCGTATATCTCGAACGGATTGAGGTCATATTCAAACCCGCCCCAGGCGGCATCCTGCTTCCCGAGGATGACAGTGAACTTGTCGTTGAGGCGGTAGCCGATCAAGGCATACTCGATCGATTCCGGCAGGTTTTCCAGCTCCATGCCTTCATTTCCCTGGTTGAGGTTTTGCCGGTACCAGTAGAAGAGCCGATCGTTTACTTCGCCGGCGGCTTCGAGTTTGATATGGTTAAAACGAAAGGCGGCTTCATCCAGCTTGTTGCCGGTGAAGAATGTGTTGAAAGAGGCGTGCATTTCCAAATTCAGATTGAATACATTATTCCGCCGGGGAATCTTGGTTGCATATTCAAACAGGGAAACGGCAGACGAATCCCGTTCCGGGATGATCGATTGCGCCTGTAAGGATGTAGTACATAAAAAGAAGGCTGACAGCCAGAATGCCGTTAGTCGTTTCATTGTCGATTACGATTGTGTTTGATTCTGGCTGCAAAGATAACTATTTCTCTTCTGTTTTGCCCATGTGTTTCATCACCTTTGCATCCAGATAAAAGATCAGCTCTTCTGCAATATTCGTACAGTGGTCGCCGAAACGCTCCATCTTGCGGATTACACCGGCCATGTAAAGACCTGCCAACGCACTGCTCGGATGAGCTTCGATATAGTTGGCAATCAGGTGTGTCGAATTATGGTTGATCTCGTCAATAAGATTATCTTTCATGAAAATGCGGGACGCAATTTCCGAGCTTTCTTTTTCGAAAGCTTCCTGGGCGAGAGAGAGCATCGAGAGCAATTCCTGTAACATCTCTTCCACGCGGGTATTCTTAATCAGTTCGGGATCAATCGGTTCCCCCTCCGGCAGGTTGACGGAGAAGCGGGCGATACTTTCGGCGAAGTCTCCTAACCGTTCGAGGTTCGTATTGATCTTATACATGGCCAGCACGAAACGAAGATCGACCGCTACCGGTGCATACAGGGCGATGATATCCTCGCAGTCACTGTCTATTTTCAGCTCGAAAGCATTCACGCGGCGTTCGCGGTTGATTACTTTATAAGCGAGTTCCTTGTCGCCTGTCAGCATGGCTTCGCCGGCATTGTATATCTGCTGGTGGACAAGCGCCCACATTTCGTTGATTGTATTCTTCAACGTGGCTATTTCCTGTTCAATAACTTTCATCAATCTATTATTTTAAATTCTTAATTATCCGAATCGTCCCGTGATATAGTTCTGTGTCGACTCCTTTTCCGGGTTGGTAAAAATCTTACGCGTATCTCCGTATTCGATCAGTTCTCCTAAATAGAAATATCCCGTTTTATCACTCACACGGGCAGCCTGCTGCATATTGTGTGTGACGATCACAATGGTATATTCTTTCTTCAATTCATGCACCAGGTCTTCAATCTTGCTTGTCGAGATCGGATCGAGGGCCGAGGTCGGTTCGTCCATCAGCAGAATAGAAGGGGAGATTGCGAGTGCACGCGCAATACAAAGCCGCTGTTGCTGGCCGCCGGAAAGGGCGAAAGCCGAATCTTTCAGCTTATCTTTTACTTCATCCCAGAGAACCACCTGTTTCAGGCTTTTGATTACTGTCTCTTCTATATATTCATTGTCATTAATACCATTTACGCGGAGCCCGTAAGCGACGTTTTCAAAGATTGTCTTTGGGAACGGATTTGCTTTCTGGAAGACCATCCCGACATTTTTACGGAGCGTGTCTACCTTTTCTCCTTTTTCATAGATATTCCGTCCGTCGATGAAGATTTTTCCTTCCAGGCGTGTGTCGGGAATCAGATCGTTCATGCGGTTGAATAAACGGAGGAATGTAGATTTTCCACAACCCGACGGCCCGATAAAGGCAACCGAGGTATTGGCTTCTATCTGCATCGATATGTTTTTCAATGCATGGAAGTCGCCATAATAGAAATCTACGTTTTGAGCATCAATCTTTATCATACTAATAATTTATTTAATTCATCTTTACCTTTTTAGCAAAGTAGTTACGCAATGCATTGGCCAGTAGGTTGACAACCAGCACGATTGCGATCAGAACCAATGCAGTTCCATAAGCCATACCCCGGGAAGCCTCGATATCCGTACCGCTGGTCGAGATTACATACAGGTGGTAGGGCAATGCCATACACTGGTCGAAAATGCTTCCCGGTAACTGGGGAAGGAAATAAGCCGCGACAGTGAATAGGATCGGTGCCGTTTCCCCCGAAACGCGTCCGACGGACAGGATCAAACCGGTGATGATATTCGGGAATGCCATCGGAAGTACCACGCGGCGGATCGTTTGCAGCTTTGTTGCACCTAAGGCTAAGCTTCCGTGGCGGAAGGAATCATCGATACTCTTCAAGGCCTCTTCCGTTGTACGGATAATCAGCGGTAACGACATCAGCGCCAGTGTGAACGAACCGGCTATGATAGAGTCGCCCCATCCCAGGGTATTTACAAACAGTGACATACCGAACAGCCCGAACACGACAGAAGGCACACCGCTCAGGTTATTTGTCATGATACGGATGAAACGCACTAATTTACCGTTTGTCGCATATTCATTCATATAAATACCGCTCATGATCCCGATTGGAAAACTGATGATACTGCTTCCGAGGATCAGGTAGAACGTCCCGACAATAGCCGGATAAATACCTCCTTTTGTCATGCCGTCTTCAGGCGCTTTTGTCAGGAAATCCCAGCTGATCACGCTACCTCCTTTGATGATGATGAAGCCCAGGATCACAAACAGGATTGCAACAACTAAATAGCTCAGGAAGGTAAAGAAACCGAAAGCCAATTTTTGCGAGGAACGTTTCTTCGCGTCTATATTTCCTACTTTTTGTACAGGTGCCATATTATTAATCAGATTTTTCTTTTAGATGAGATATATTCAACCGAGATACTCAATATCAAGGTTATGAGGAAAAGGACCGCACCCAGCAGGAACAACGCTTCGTAATGTGCGCCGCCGGCAGGTGCCTCTCCAAGTTCGGCTGCGATCGTTGCCGGAATGGTACGTACGGGTTCAAAGAAGGAAGTCGGGATGACTGCCGCGTTTCCGGTAACCATCAACACCGCCATTGTTTCGCCTATCGCACGTCCGATACCCAGTACGATAGCCGATGTGATACCGGAAATCGAGTACGGGATTATCACTTTGTAGATGGTTTGCCATTGGGTTGCTCCCAGCGCAAGACTTGCCTCTTTCATGGCGCGCGGTGTCGTCCGCATGGCATCTTCTGCAACCGTAATGATGGTGGGGAGAGCCATGATGGCCAAGACTACACTACCGGCGAAAGCCGTTTCACCGACAGGCAGATGAAGCCCTTTCTGTATCAATGGTACAATCACCACCAACCCGAAGAATCCGTAGACAACAGACGGGATGCCGGCAAGCAATTCGATGATTGGTTTCAGCAAACCGCGTGTCCGTTTGCTTGCAATCTCCGCCATGTAGATCGCTACGGCCACACCGAAAGGAAGCGACAGGACGATTGCACCGATACTGACGAGCAATGTCCCTAACAACAGCGGGACCAACCCGAATATCGGGGCGGGAGTGGAGGTCGGATACCATTTTGTCCCGCCGAAAAATTCCCCCGGTGTAATTTTCTCTTCCGGGAGAACCCTGCCTTGAAAGCCATTCTCCAACAGGTATTGTTTGGGGAAGAATGCGATGATGCCGGGCTCTTTGGCTACCAATTCGCTGATTTTCTCGGGCACATACTGGAATTCGTCGCCTAACTCTTCTTCGGAGTAGTAATTGGTCAGATCGGAGAAACGGAATATCAGAATATCCTGGTCCATCCCGTTTATCTCTTTCCAGTTGCTGATATTGCCATCGAAAATATCCATGATCTTCTCCGGCGATAATTTGGTGACATCGTTCTTCTCATTTACGGCAAGTACATAACCTTCTTCAGTGGCCGGAGTATTAAAAAGGCCGCCGGCCTCTTTGAACAGGAAGAACACGATCAGCAAAATCGTAAAGCTGCTGACGCTCCCGCTAATAAGCAATCCCCCTTCTACAATCTTTTCGAAAAACTTTTTCACTTTGTTTACCTTTTTATTCTGATGCAAAGGAACGAAACAGAGATTAAGAAGCTGTTACATGGGGTTGAATGAGATGTTACGATTGCATTACATTTGTGTTTCAAACATCTCTGCATGCTTTTATTCGATTGACTCCGATGAAATTCGGAGTCGTTCCTGATTTTATTCCCGGATTTTGCTGTTTCTTAGGAGAGATTCCTGTATATTTGTCCAAAATCTTTCTAATCTTTTATTTATGAACAAACTTTTTAGTTTAACTGTGTTAGCGACCACACTCTTGTTGTCGTCTTGTAGTAATACCCCGCAGGAGGAACCTCTTGCGAAAGTGATTGACCGTGGCTTGAAGGCTTCGACCGAACAGGCATTGCTGATGGCCAAAGAGTTGGAACAACGGGAAGGGCGCCTGCCTAAAACGATTAAGGACGGCAAGCTGGAAACCAGCGATTGCTATTGGTGGTGCAGCGGCTTCTTTCCCGGTGAACTTTGGTATTTGTATGAAAGCAACCCGACTCCCGAATTGAAAAAGTACGCAGAATTGTTTACCGGACGTTTGGAAGACGTGCAGCACGTGACGGATAACCACGATGTGGGCTTTATGCTTTATTGCAGCTATGGCAACGGCTATCGGTTGACCCAAAGTCCGGACTACAAGAATGTCCTGGTGACCGGAGCCGGTTCGCTCAGTACCCGTTTCACCCGACGATCAAAGCGATCCGTTCCTGGGATTTTACGAATAACG
The DNA here is from genome assembly GCF_003477465.1 of Parabacteroides sp. AF48-14. Taxonomy (NCBI): domain Bacteria; kingdom Pseudomonadati; phylum Bacteroidota; class Bacteroidia; order Bacteroidales; family Tannerellaceae; genus Parabacteroides; species Parabacteroides sp. AF48-14. The sequence continues at coordinate 80,823 of NZ_QUDI01000014.1, read as the reverse complement.
GGAAGTGGCAGTATCCGGTTATCATCGACAATATGATGAATCTGGAATTGCTGACTTGGGCGAGCAAGACGACGGGAGATAACCGTTTCCATGATATCGCCGTGACACATGCCAATACAACGATGGCCAACCATTTCCGTGATGATTACAGTTGCTATCACGTTGTTTCCTACGATACGATCACCGGTAACCCGCATATAAAGATGACACACCAGGGTTATGCCGACGAATCGGCATGGGCACGCGGACAGGCTTGGGCCATCTATGGCTATACGATGATGGCGCGTGAAACCGGCGATCCCGCCTATCTGGCACAAGCCAAGCATATTGCACATTTCCTGATGAACCATCCGAATATGCCGGCCGATAAAGTCCCGTATTGGGATTTCGATGCGCCGAATATCCCGGATGCTCCGCGCGACGCCTCTTCTGCCGCGATTATGGCCTCCGCCTTGATCGAATTGAGCCAGCTGGATAAATCGGAGGAAGCAAAAAGTTACCTGGATTTCGCCGAACAGCAAGTGCGTTCTTTATCTTCTCCCGAATATTTGGCAGAGAGAGGAACAAACTGTAACTTTGTACTCAAGCATTCGACCGGACACTTGCCTGGAAACAGTGAGGTGGACGTTCCGCTTAGCTATGCCGACTACTACTATGTAGAGGCATTGATGAGGCTGAAGAAATTAATCTAAATAGTAAACCATGAGACATTCTTTAAAAATCGCCGTACTAATTCTTTGTACGATCTGCCTGCCGTTTACAGGTAAAGCCCAGCAAACGACAGGGGAAGAAGACCGTGCTCTTTGGGTGGAAACCCTGACGCGTATTGCAGATCCCGTACTTGTCAATTTGAGTAATAACACGCTGAAGAAAAACATGCCTTACGAGTCGTTGGGAAACAGACATCGTTTTTCGCATCTGGAAGCTGTCGGCCGTTTGGTTTGCGGTATAGCACCCTGGTTGGAACTGGGACCGGACAATACGCCGGAAGGGAAACTTCGCGCCAAATATATCGACCTGACAGTGAAAGGTTTGAAGAATGCCGTGAACCCGCAGTCTCCCGATTACCTGGTTTTCGGCGAACCCTCCCAACCTTTGGTCGATGCGGCTTTTCTGGCACAGGGTCTTTTGCGTGCTCCGAAGCAGCTTTGGGGAAATCTCGATCCGCAAGCTAAGGAATGGATGATTACCGAATTGAAACGGAGCCGTAATATCAAACCGTTTGAAAGTAACTGGCTGCTTTTTGCATCGACTGTTGAAGCTGCCTTACTGGAATTTACAGGAGAATGCGATATGGAACGGATGCTGTATGGCGTGAAAAGGTTCCGAGACGACTGGTACAAAGGCGATGCCATGTATGGTGACGGAGCGGATTTCCATATGGATTACTACAATAGTTTTGTGATTCATCCGATGTTGACGGATGTGCTGGTCGTGATGAAGAAACACAACGTGGAAGGGGCGGATTTCCTGCCGACGCAGTTGAAACGTCATTCCCGCTATGCCGAGATACTGGAGCGTTTCATCTCTCCGGAAGGAGCTTACCCGGTAGTCGGCCGCTCCATCTGTTACCGTTTCGGCGCGTTTCATGCTTTGGGACAGGCGGCATTGATGCATATCCTGCCGGAGCTGGTCAAGCCGGCGCAGGTACGTTGCGCTTTGACGGCTGTTATCCGCCGCCAGATGAGTTTTCCTGCTAACTTCGATAAGAACGGCTGGTTGCGCGTAGGTTTTACCGGTGAACAAATCGATATCTCCGAGTCTTATATTAATACGGGGAGTGTATATCTTTGTTCTTTCGGTCTTGTGCCTCTGGGGTTGCCGGCAACAGATGAGTTCTGGTCGGGGCCTTATACCGAGTGGACAAATGTGAAGGCCTGGAATGGCGAGAAGGTGCAGGCTGACCATGCGATTAAATAATTAAGAATTAAGAAATAAAATCAAATACAGATAATAAGAAGATGAAGACTAATTATGAATTGCGTTATGCTGCACATCCGGAAGATGCAAAGCATTATGATACGAAGCGTATCCGTCGTGACTTTCTGATTGAAAATCTGATTGTCGAGAATGAAGTGAACATGGTGTACTCGATGTACGACCGTATGATTGTCGGTGGCGTTCAGCCGATGGGCGAGATCATCGAACTGGAAGCGATCGAACCGTTGAAAGCGCCTTATTTCCTGACCCGCCGTGAAATGGGTATCTTTAATGTGGGACATGGTCCCGGTGCCGTAATGGTAGATGACAAGATATATGAAATCGGTTTTAAGGAAGCCCTTTATCTGGGTTCAGGTGACCGCGAAGTGAAGTTTATAAGCCCGATCGCTGAAAATCCGGCTAAGTTCTACTTTAACTCGACACCGGCACACCGTAACTATCCGGATAAGATCATAACTAAGGCGGATGCTGTTGTGGCAGCCATGGGATCACTGGAAATGTCTAACGACCGTAACATCAACAAGATGATTGTGAACCAAGTGTTGCCAACCTGCCAGTTGCAGATGGGTATGACGGAACTGAAACCGGGCAGTGTCTGGAATACTATGCCGGCACACGTACACAGCCGCCGCATGGAAGCCTATTTCTATTTCGATATTCCCGAAGACCAGGCCATCTGCCACTTTATGGGCGAAGTAGACGAAACCCGTCATATCTGGATGAAGGGCGATCAGGCAGTTTTGTCTCCCGAATGGTCTATCCACAGTGCTGCTGCTACCCACAACTATACGTTTATCTGGGGTATGGGCGGTGAAAACCTGGATTATGGCGATCAGGACTTCTCTTTGATCACCGACTTGAAATAATGTGCCAATATGCCAATGTGCAAATGTGGCAATGCTGAATTACGGATTAAAAAACGAGGCGAATATGTCCGATGCTTTTTATTGGCACATTGGCATATTCGCACATTAATACATTATATATTATGGTAAATTTTTCATTGGAAGGTAAGGTTGCGCTTGTAACGGGTGCATCTTACGGTATCGGTTTTGCTTTGGCTACGGCTTTTGCACAAGCCGGTGCGACTATCGTGTTCAACGATATCAAACAGGAATTGGTGGATAAAGGTCTTGCTGCTTATAAAGCGGAAGGCATCGAAGCTCACGGGTATGTTTGCGACGTAACGAATGAGGAACAGGTAAACGCTTTGGTTGCACAGATTGAAAAGGAAGTGGGTGTGATCGATATCCTGGTTAACAATGCCGGTATCATCAAACGTATTCCGATGACGGAAATGTCTGCTGCCGAATTCCGCCAGGTAATCGACGTAGACTTGAATGCTCCGTTTATCGTATCGAAAGCCGTTATCCCTTCCATGATCAAGAAAGGACACGGAAAGATTATCAATATCTGCTCCATGATGAGCGAGTTGGGACGTGAAACGGTATCTGCTTATGCTGCTGCCAAAGGCGGCCTGAAGATGCTGACCCGTAATATCGCTTCCGAATATGGCGAATACAATATCCAGTGTAATGGTATCGGCCCGGGTTATATCGCAACTCCGCAGACCGCTCCTTTGCGTGAAAAACAGCCGGACGGCTCACGCCATCCGTTCGATGCCTTTATCGTCGCCAAGACTCCGGCAGCCCGTTGGGGAACTCCCGAAGATCTGATGGGACCGGCCGTATTCCTGGCATCCGATGCTTCCGACTTCGTAAACGGCCACGTGCTGTATGTGGACGGCGGTATCCTGGCTTATATCGGCAAACAACCTTGATAAATAGAGATGAAGGGTGTGCTAAACTTTTGGCACATCCTTCGTCTCATACACGTTTATAAATCATACTTCTAATATGAAAACCATCTATCCTTTCATACTCTTGCTTCTTGCCTTGTGCGCCTGCTCTTCCCAAAAAGACGGAACGGAAATCTACCAGACTAAACGGGACAATAAAATCAATGTGCGCGATCGGATCAAAGAGATCGACATGGGCGATGTTTTGATTAGCCGCTATTCGGGGCCTTCCATACTTGACCAATATCTGATTATAGGAGACTACTGGACAAAAGATACGGTTGTTTTTATCTTCGACAAAAATAACTTCCGCCACATTTGCAGTACTGCTTTGAAGGGGCCGGGACCGGATGAAATAACGAACTTCGGCTCCGTTGGCATCAACGAAAAGAAACGGGAATTTTATTTGACGGATCATGGAAAGAAGAAAATCTTTACCTACAGTTTGGACAGTGTCCTGGCTGATCCCCAAAATTACACGCATACGGTTAAAGCGGATTTGGGTGATTACATCCCGATGCGCTATATATATGTCAACGATACGCTTTCCTATGGTACATTTATGTGGCCGCAGCCGGGTCGTCCTTTCGGTGTCACCATTGCTAAATGGAACATGGTGACAGGCGCAACTACGCCGTTGAACTATATCAATCCGGAGATCAAACGTGTGCGTGCAAGTTTTGCCGTATCATTGGAGCAAAATGTGATTGTGGAGTGTTTTTCCCATAACGATTTAATGACGATTCTTGATCTCGATGGTAACTTGAAATATAATGTGTACGGTCCGGATTGGGACAATGAAGTGTCAATTCGGCGTGATTTCTTCAATGATGTTGTCATTGCCGGTGATAAAATTCTTGCTGTAACCTCTTTAGGTAGTTCGCATGATTCAAAAGAAGCTGTTACGACGACTCTTTTTGTATTTGACCTTCGGGGAAAATATCTTCAGACACTTGAAATCGGCTACGATATCGAGGGGTTTTGTTACGACAAAGACAATAACCGTTTGATCTTCTGTTTCAATGATGAAATACAATACGGATATTTGGATTTGAAAGGATTGATTTAGCAGAAATGCCGGAGTCTGTTCTCTTGGCCATTGCCTCCCGTGCAAACGCAAAACGGCTCCCGTCCTATATTTTTTCGGACGGGAGCGTTTTTTATGGGACAAGTCCCGTTTTTATCTCTTACTTGTTGTATTTGCTCCAGTCAACATTGTGCATGTCGCCGCTGGCAGCCAACTCTTCGTGGAATGCGAAGCAGCACTTCAGGTTCTGGGGAGTATGTCCCTTGATACCCATTTCCAGATATTCGGTCAACAACGGTTTGTAGTCCGGGTGAACGCAGTTTTCGATGATGCAACGTGCACGCTGGATCGGAGACTTGCCGCGCAGGTCGCAACGCCATATTCCGTGATGATGATCTTAACCGAGTGCTCGCTGTGATCCAGATGGGAAACCATCGGAACGAATGCACTGATCTTGCCTTCTTTCGCCGTAGACGGAGTTGTGAAGATAGACAGCATGGCAGAACGGGTAAAGTCGCCTGAACCACCGATACCGTTCATCATTCTTGTACCCGAAACGTGAGTCGAGTTGATGTTACCGAAGATATCAGCTTCCAGAGCCGTATTGATTGCCACCAGACCCAGACGGCGGGCCACTTCCGGATTGTTGGAAATTTCCTGCGGGCGGAGAAGGATCTTATCTTTGAAGAAGTCTAAGTTCGCATAGATCTCACGGATCACTTCGTTGCTGACAGACAGTGAGCAGCCGCTGGCAAACTTGACGCGTCCCTGTTTCATCAGCGAAATGACAGCATCTTGGATTACTTCCGTGTAGACGTTAAATGCCGGGATATCCTTGTTTTCACCCATGCAGCCTAATACTGCGTTGGCAACGTTTCCTACGCCACTCTGCAACGGAACGAATTCTTTCGGCAGGCGGCCTGCTTTGATCTCGCCTACGAGGAAGTTTGCAACGTTCTGGCCGATAGCCATCGTCACGTCGTCCAGCGGAGAGAACTTACCTCCTTCGTTCGGTTCGTCAGTCTTGACTACACCCACGATCTTGGCCGGATCAACCTTCACGCACTCGCTACCGATACGGTCCGACGGAGTGTAAACCGGTATTTCGCGGCGGTAGGGAGGATCGGCCGGTTCATAAATATCATGCATACCGCGGATTTCTTTCGGGTGGCGGCAGTTCAATTCAACAATGATGCGGTCAGCCATGCGGCAGATCGTCGGCAGGATACCGACACCGCTGGTCGGAACGATTTCGCCGTCTTCCGTAACGTCGGCTGCTTCAACGATAGCCACGTCTATTTTGCCCAGGAAGCCGTAACGTAAATCCTGTGCCAGTTCGGACAGGTGCATATCGAAATACTGAGCGCCGTGAGCGTTCAGCAAGGCACGCAGGTCTTTGTTCGATTGATACGGAGTACGGAACTTGATAGCGTTTGCGCGAGCCAGTTCACCATCCAACTTGTCGCCTGTCGAGGCGCCTGTAAACATACCGATCTGGAAAGGATTGCCTTTTTCATGTTCAGCCATTGCCTTTTTAGCAATCGCACCCGGCACAACTTTCGGGCATCCGGCAGGAGTAAATCCACTAAAGCCTACATTATCGTCGTGATGTACGAATGAAGCAGCTTCTTCTGCTGTAATAAATTTTAAAGCCATGATATTATTTGTTGTTATATTAGTAATTCTCTATTCAGCTAACAGTCGGGCGCAAAGGTATTAAAAAAGAACATAGATTAATACTTGCGGTTGAGTATTTCGGTGTAAATAATAGCTTTTCGCAGTTCAGCGGCGTTGTTGAACTCTATATCCGTCTGCGGAATATCTTCTTCTATCGGAGGAAGGATGGTCCGGTTTCCGTCAGCCGTCTGTCTGGCCGTCGTATTTTCTCCAGTCAGGAACGGTGTCGGTTGCACAGCCTGCTGTTTTTTCTGTTTCTTTGGCTTGGCGGGCTTTTGCTTCGGTTGCGGTTCCTGCATCTCCTGCAAGATGTCCCAGAAACCCTTTTGCGGAGCCTCTTCATCCTCAGGAATGATTTCCCTTTCCGGTTGCCCCAACACCTGTTTCGGGCGTTTTTTCTTATTCTTGGAACCGAACAAGCCGCTGATCCCTGCAATTATCAGGAACACAATATATAGCCAATCACCTGCGTTATCCATAAACTTTGATTATTTTTGTACTCCAAATGTAGGAAATATTATTCAGAAGTGAAAGAAAGGAAACATATAATAGGTATAAAAGTAAATAAGGGTAACTTCACAGCCACCCTTATTCGATTTAACCAAAACCTTAACTATGAAAAAATTTACGTTTTTCAAGTGCAAATATAAGGGTACGGTTTGAACTGTGCAAGTGTTTGAGCATTTATTTTTGCCAAAAGAATATATTTAAAATTAATTAACAGAAGAGATGACAAATCAAGAAAATGGCGTGGACTTAAAATCCGCAGCCGGAACCGGAGAAAAGAAGTTGTTTATCGAAACTTACGGGTGTCAGATGAACGTTGCAGACAGTGAAGTTGTTGCTTCCATCATGCAAATGGACGGTTATGCCGTGACTGACAAAATCGAAGATGCAGATGCTATTTTCGTCAATACCTGTTCGGTTCGCGATAATGCCGAGCAAAAAATTTACGGCCGGCTTCAGTATTTCCAGTCATTAAAAAGAAAGAAAAAATCTTTAGTAGTCGGTGTGCTCGGATGCATGGCGGAACGGGTGAAGGAAGAGTTGATCAATGTGCATCATGCTGACTTAGTGGTCGGTCCGGATTCGTATATGGATTTGCCGAACCTGGTCGGGGCGGTTGAGCATGGCGAAAAGGCGATTAACGTGGAACTTTCCACACAGGAAACCTACAAAGACGTAATCCCGTTGAAGTTAGGAGGTGTGCATATCTCCGGTTTTGTTTCCATCATGCGCGGGTGCAATAACTTTTGTACCTATTGCATTGTGCCATATACGCGTGGCCGGGAACGAAGCCGTGACGTGGATAGCATTCTGAACGAAATACGGGATATGCGCGATAAAGGTTTCAAAGAAGTGACCCTTTTAGGGCAGAATGTGAACTCCTATCTTTTTGAGAAAGACGGCGAAAAGATTTCTTTCCCTGTCTTGCTGGAGCGCGTGGCCGAGGAAGTTCCCGGGATGCGCGTCCGCTTCACGACTTCCCATCCGAAGGATATGAGCGACGATACGTTGCGTGTAATGCTGCGCACGATAACATCTGCAAGATGATCCACCTGCCGGCGCAATCGGGCAGTTCCCGCATCCTGAGCGTGATGAACCGCAAATATACCCGCGAATGGTATCTGGACCGCATTGCCGCCATCCGTCGGATCCTGCCGGATTGTGCCATCTCGACCGACCTCTTTTGCGGTTTCCATTCCGAGACGGAAGAGGACTACCAGGAAACGCTTTCGCTGATGCGCGAAGTGGGCTACGACAGTGCTTTCCTCTTCAAATATTCCGAACGCCCGGGCACATATGCCTCTAAGCATCTGCCCGATACGGTGAGCGAAGCCGAAAAGGTACGCCGCCTGCAAGGCATGATCGACCTGCAGAACCAGCTGTCGGAGGAAAGCAATAAACGTGATATCGGAAAAGTCTTTGAAGTGCTGATCGAGGGTTTCTCCAAGCGTTCCCGCGAGCAGTTGTTCGGGCGTACGAGCCAGAATAAGGTGGTGATCTTCGATAAAAAGAATTATCACGTCGGACAATTTATAAAGGTACGCATCAACCGTGCCTCTTCCGCTACTTTGTTCGGGGAACCGGTGGAAGAATAGTCTTTATTGGTGCTGATTCAGTGTTTCTTGCCACGGAACAAAAGTGTCTGCGGTCGAAACTTTAGTTTCAAGGCAGGAAACTAAAAGTTTCGACCGGTGGAACAAAAGTTTCATCGGCAAGAAACAAAAGTTTCAAAGGTAGAAACCGTTTGAAACAAAAGTTTCACGAAAAAATATTACTGAAACTTTTTACCAGTCGAAGCTTTCCCTGTATGAATCGAAAACCGGTTCTTCGTTGATCCCGTTCTGCTTAAATAGTTGTTTGATAAAGAGTTGATGCTCGGGTAATAGCTCGTTTTCTTTGCGTTGGAAACGGTAATAAAGTGTTTTCTTGAAGTGGCTGACCATCTGTCTTCTTAGTTGCAGGGCCATTTTATGCGGTACATTATCGAGCAGATTGGTAATTCCTAAGGCAATTCGTTTTTTGATTTGTGATTTGAAGAAAGGGCAGTCGTTTCCTTCCTTCGGAAAACAGGCCGGGTTTACTATCGGAAGGAATTTACGGATAGATGTACTGTTGGCTGCTGCCAGGTGGCGTAAACAATTGTCCGCTTGCGTACATTGGTCATTGAAGCAATGTGCGAAATCGTATGGGACGTCTTGATAATCAAATTCGTTTTTCATAATGCGCAAATGTACGGATTATATTTGAGTCCGTATCTTATTTTTGCATTTGTATTAAGTACAAACTTTTTTTACTTATTCAGGCCATCTTTACCCAGACCCGTTTGCCGTCGAATGTGATAGCCATTTTGAGGATGTCGGTGACGCCGGCTGCCCGAAGCGTGGCGGCATACTGTTTGTCCTCAATCTGCTGAAGTGCAGAATCTAACACACTTTCGACGGATTCGTCGTACACCGGATCATAGAGCTTCAACTCCATGATCACGCCTTGCAGGCTCAGGTCGCGCGGACGGAGCAGAATGTCATAACGGCCAAGCCCCGATTCGCGGTTGCTGCTCACTTCGTAAGCGCCGCTGCTGACAAGCATACCTAACAGGAAGGCTTGGTAGACCTTCTCCGGCTCACGGCCGCTTGTGTCATAATATGATAATGTATTGACGACAAAGTCATTCAGGATACGCTGGAAGATTGGCATGTTTTTTTCTTTCAACGCTTGCAACATCAACTCCAGGCGGTCGTTCTTGACCGGACCGTTATTGATCCAGCTTCGGATTATGGTGAAGAAAACGGTTCTGACCTCACGATTAGGTACTTGCAGGGTATATTCCATCAGGTCGTCATTGTTCTTTACCGGATCGGTAGCCTTCAGATAGCCGCTGAAAAGCATGAATGACCAGATATTGGATGCTTCTGACAGCAAATCCGGAAAAGCTAACTTGTCGTTTATCACGCTGCGGATCGGTTCGCCCTGTATCAGTGATTCCACACCCATGCGTATTTGCGACGGGCCGTCGGCAAGCAGGTGTCGCAAGAGGACGTCCGAGCCGGTGTTTACCCAGTAAGGAGCCAGGACGCCGCCTTTATTTATAAAGGAAAGCACAGACCAGGGATTGTAGACTGTTTGATCTCCGAACAGGTAGCCGTTGTACCAGTTCTTCACCTCATCTTTCTGCGCGTCTAATAGATAGTCGGTTAGCATTTGGTCGGTTTCCTCTTGTGTAAAACCGAAAGAGGTACACATCGGAAGTTCCAGGATCGTATCTACATCAATATTATTCAACCCACTGAATATCGATTCCTTGCTGACCCGCAAGATGCCGGTGATGATGCCACGGAAGATATCCGTATTGTCTTTGAACACCAAACTCATAAAGTTACGCATAAAGCCGATCATACGGTCGTAATAGCCTTTGTCGAAAGCGACATGGATAGGCGTGTCGTATTCGTCGAGCAGCACGAGGGGCGGCGTGCCCCAGTGAGTTGCCAGCAATCCGGATAAAAAAAGTAATGAGTTTTGGATCATGACCTCGTCTGCTTGTAGCATAAGTACCTGATTAAACCACAGGCGGTCCAGCTCGGACAGTTCGTCGTTCAGTAAATACCGGTGACGGGCAAATTCCTGTTGCATCTGTATTTTGATTTGAGACAAGGTCGCTTCAAACGTATCGCCCTTGCAGTCTTTCAACGTGACCAGTATCACCGGATATTTCCCTTGATATCGGTCGAAGTCTTTCCACTGTTCGATGTTTTTCCCGTTGAACAGCGGACGATAGATATTGCCTTCCGTCCTCTCGAAGAAATAGCGGAGCGTGGAGAGGTTCAGCGTCTTGCCGAAACGGCGCGGACGCGGAAGAAGCGTGATTTTGCTTCCTTCTTCTATGATCTGGCGGATAAAATCGGTCTTATCCACATAATAATAATCTTCGTCTATTAGCTCTTTATAATCGCTGATGCCTATCGGTAACTTTTTCCGGTCCATACGTCATTGTTTTTATTGCATTTACAAATATAGGAATTATTCTTTCACTCTTTCTTACCGGTCGGTTCTATTTCTCCAAACTTGCAAACTCATATTTAAAATCGTTGGGAGGAAAAGTCACTTTCTTTTCTTGGATGGAAATGTGAATAACTATTATTGCTTAAGGAAAAAGTAACATTTGCATCTGTTGTTCTCTGAAATTGCCTATTTTACCTGCTTTTTAGGGTGGAATTGATATTTGGCGTGTCCACAGTTATAGGATTGATTATCTATTGTTTAGGATTTTATATAATGTACACGCGTACATTAGTAATATATGGGCAAATTGTATTTGTTTTATGATTGTAAGAGATTGAAAAATAAAGAGGTAGATGCTATTTATGGAATGACTAATGAAAACGTACGTTTATTTTCGTCACAAATTTAAGCATAGTTTCCGAACCTGCAACTGTTTTCTCCAAGAAATTTCTTGTTTCTATATCCTTTCTTATCAATTAGATAGATTAAGCTGTACGAAAAACGGCTTTTGGCTGACAAACCCTCCAAAAATGACTAAAAAAAAACGTACGTTTTCTCTCGTCAAAATACAGAAGTTTAGTTAAAAGACGAAAACACGAGAAACGTCCGTAAGATCGATCGAACTTTTAGTATATGTATTATTAATATTAATTCAAATGATTATGAACAAAAAGTTTTCTACTCTTGTAGCCGGTCTTGTGCTGGCTTCTGGTGTGGCTTATGCTCAGCACAGTCCTTCTGCAGGTGCGTTTCCGTACCGCACGCAGAATACATTAAGTACTGCTGTAGGTGATGACATTAACCAGATTCAATCAATGAACAGATGGTATCAGTTAACTGATGGAACAAATGTCCTGGTTCAGGTTCGTGACCAGCAAACAGGTGCTGTTACTTTAAAAATGTTGGATCCGACTGAAGTCCCTTCTGAAGCTCCTCTGAATGCTTCATTATGGAAGATTAAGGTGACAACTCACCCGACTACAGCTTCTAAAACGTTTACTTATATTAATAAGGAAACAAATCTGGAACTAATTTTGGATCACACAAAAGCAGTAAAATATGATGTTGATACGGATATTTCTGCATTAACAATTGACGGAACTATTCTGGATGGTTGCACAAGTGATTGGGGTTGGTACAGTACGGATGTACAGACTTCTGATTTTACAGTAGCACCTATCTATTCCTATTTCAATGCCGCTTCCGACTCTGTTATGGTAATGCAGCTGAACGCTGCTGACGAAGTTGTTGCTGTCAAGTATTCAAAAGATGTTGCTAAAACGGGTTTAACCGGTTTGACACATACTTTGAACTTGAAACCTGTTATAGCTGGTGAAATAGTGCTGACTGCTCAGGATATCAATCAGATGATCGATGCACAGGCTCTTGATTCTGCCAAATTTAAGTTTAATATTCCGAACGGATTGTTGAACAGCGGTTTGCAGGATATTTTCAGTAATACATTGGCTTCTACTAAATATGAGGCACAGGACGCTGTTTTCTCACAGGAGTTTGGTAACCTTGCATTGAAGGTTGCAAATGCAGAATTGGCTGCAGCTAAGGATGCTTTAGATGATGCCAAAGCTGCATTGGATGCTGTTACGGTAAAAGGTGATGCTGCTTTAGGTTCAACAGCAACTGCAACTGCTGCAACCGCTGCTGCAACTGCTGCAACCACTGCTAATAATGCCGCAACCGCTGCCTCAACCGCTGCAACCGCCGCTCTGACTGCAACAGATAATGGTGCTGCCGCTGCGACTGCTCTGGAAACTGCAAAAAATGCTTTGGATGCAGCAAAAGGCGCTTTGGATGCAGCAAAGACTGCATTGACAAATGCTGCTACAGCCATTGAAAGTTCTCTAACTGCTGAAGATGATAAGCCTGTCAGTGACGCAGCAAAGATCGCTGCTGATTTAGTGGGAATAGCTTCTAAGGCTGCAGATGAAGCAAGCCCGAAACTGACTTCTGCTAAGACCGCATTGAGTGATGCTAAAGTTGCTGATTTTGACGAGTATGCTATCCGTTTAGCCGCTCCGATTGAACCGGTTGCTATTCAGAAATATTTTATGGTAGATACTGCTCGCTATGAAGGAGCACAGTCTCCTTCTTTGTCTCCGGCTTACAAATTGGTTAACAAAGAAATTAAAAATCTTGGTGCAGATGGCGGTTATGTGTTTGCCCGTTACTTCTTTAAGTTGACTTACTATCCGTCAAACGACAGTTTGTTTATCGAACCGTTGAATGCAGCGTCTGCTACAGATGCAGAAATGCAGGCCGGAACTCCTTGGTTAGAAACTAAGGCGGGCTCTCAGTGGGTGAAAGATGCTGATGTTACAGCAGCAAACCTTGGTATTGCAGTAAGTAATACGGATTGTACGACTTCTCCTGTATCTTTGACAACTACAGTGTTATCTTCAACAGGAAAGACAGTTGCAACTGTTGGTCGCTTGAATCCGGCAGGTGGTTTTGATACTCGTATTTCTTTCAACCACGAATATCCGTATTTCGTTCGTACATCTTTGCCTCAAGGCGCTTACTATGCTAAGCTGGTAACAAAGAGACATCCTGTTTCTTCTACAAACCGTGCTGACGGCCAGTATCTGGTAGCAAATATGGCTGGTACCATTGTTTATGACGAATGGGCTTCTACCCAGGACTTTGAACACATGCCTGCAACTCAGTGGGTTGTTGAAACACTTGGTTGTGTAGATGCTGTTAATCCACGCGTTCGTATCACAAACCGTGAATATAATAATCTGGTTGCATTTGAAGGTCAGCTTTATAAAGCAGGTGAAGATACCGTTTATTTCATTGATCATACTTGGAATGAATTGAACGTTGATTCTCGTGCTCCGTATAACCGTTTCACTTGTCAGGATACAATCATGTTCACTGCTGTTAAGGATGTAAAAGCAGCTCAAGCAGGCTTCCTGAACTTAAGCCCGGATCAGGTGATCGACAATTCTTTCAAACTGAAACATTTCTCTGATTACGGAGATGTTTACCTGAAGGCTTTAGTTGGAACGAAAGATACATTGTTGAATGTTGCTGCAGATGGCTCTAACTTCGAATTGGTTCCGTATTATAATAATAATGAATACGGTAAAGTTGTTGTAGGCCGGACAGATGATACAGATACAATTGTTCCTCAATTATATCGCTCTGTATATTTGTTGAAAGTAAAAGACTTCGATAAGGTTAACAATGACCTGCGTTTTGTTGGTATAACGAAAGAAGGTAATTATGCTGTAATCGATACGATTGCCAAAAAGAGTGAATTAGCTTATCCGGCTTACTTCTTCTTGAAAGAAAATGATCATAAGGATGCTCATGCTTATGCTTTGGTCAATAAAAATGCGGGTTATAACTCTGACGGAAGCAGTAAAGGCATATATTATGATGGTGCCGATAAACTGTTTGTGGAAAACAAGACTTCGATGGCTAAGAAAGGTCTGTTGTCAGAACGTCAGACAGACGCATTCTTTATGGTTCAGGATACAATGCCGTATTATAAGAGACTTGCCGGTGTTGACACTGTTGCATTCTACGATGCTATCAACGAAAACCGTGTCTTGATCGAAGATTGCAATAGCCCGTATTCTAAAGATAAAGGTGCCGGTTTCTTAGGATTCCGTAGCTTGGCTGAAGCTCCTGCTTTGAATGCTGCTCCTTCCATGTATGTTGATACAGCTTATGTTCGCAATGAAACTCGTATGCCGTTGTATCTGTTGGCTGTTGGTGCTGAACTCAAAGATACTAAAGCTTGTGACCATGCATTTGACGTGGCTAATCCGGGACATACTGAACATTTCGCTTCAAGACCTTATGTTCAGGGTCGTTATCTGGTAGATTTATCAAATAACAATTTGGTAGATAGTATTCCTTATATCGATGCAAAGAATGCAATTCACGAAGGAATCTACACTCGTTTGGCATTTGTAAATGCAATCCATATGGGTGACAGTGTTTATATTCTGAATGATCCGGAAGCTACTTATGAATATGAAGATTCAATCAAACATTATGCTGTAGCTACTTTGCCTATCAGCGCTGAAACTTATAATGGTGCAACAGTAGCATTCCGTTTGAAAAACCAGGATGATGATGAAAACTTCTATATTGAAACAAACGGACGCTTTGCTGGATTTGCTTCTAATGGTGGTGCTTGGGTTAAGAACCAGAATAACGTAGCTGTATTGGCAACAAGCGCAAATGAATTCTACGAAGATCATGACGGTATGATGGTTAGCTATGCTCAGGAAGATATCTATCAGGGAACTGTCTTTACATTGAAACAGAGCACTGAAAACCCGACTGCTAACGAAGAAGTTGTAGTAGAAGGTGTTAAGGTTCTGGCTCAGAACGGTAAAGTTCAGATTGCCGGTGCTGCTGGTAAGAAGGTTGTTATCACTAACATCTTAGGTCAGACAGTAGCCAACACTGTTATCACTTCCGACAACGCCACAATTGCTGTTCCTGCCGGTGTAGTTGTTGTTGCCGTGGAAGGTGAAGATGCTGTTAAGGCAATCGTGAAATAATGATTGTAGATAAAAAATTATAATCAAATAATTCTAAATAAGATCGCGCGGGGTTGTAGAGGCGGACGGAAGTCCGTCCCCCAATCAACATCAAGTATCCTGCGACAGGCGAACAAGCGATCGTATTATTAATACTAAAGTATTGAAATAAAGTTCTTCTGCCGGTACTCCTGTGAAGGACGAATGCAGATAAAAATAAGAGGTTGTGTCAAACAGTTGGCACAACCTCTTTTGTAGTTAAAGAATTGTAAAGAAGCCGCTATCTCGTAAATTATTTGTTCTTTTGCAGAAAAATTGGGAGGTGTGTTCTCTGGACGCATCTCCCCGCTTTATTCAACAACAATAAGGTATTGTCTAATGGCTGAAAGTAAAAAGGTTAGTTTGGTTTCTTTCTTTAATTCTCGCTTGACTTCCATAATAAGTATCGCATTGGTACTGTTTCTGCTGGGACTTATTTTTCTGATGGGGTTGTTGGGAAACAAACTTTCCGTATATGTAAAGGAAAATATCTCGTTTTCGATTGTGCTGAAAGACAACCAGAAAGAAGCGGAGATAAAGAAGATGCAGAAGACATTGGATGCATTGCCTTATATTAAATCTACAGAATACATATCGAAAGAACAGGCAGCTAAAGAACTGGAAGAGGAGTTGGGCGAGAATCCCGAAACGTTCCTGGGCTTTAATCCCTTGCAGGCTTCGATCGAAGTAAAGCTGTATTCGGAATATGCCAACCCGGACAGCCTCAAACTGATTGAAAAGAAGATAAAGAACTATACTTCCGTTTCCGATTTATTGTACCGGAAAGATATGATGCAGATGGTGAATGATAACGTGAAACGTGTCAGCCTGATTCTGTTGACCCTTGCCGTGATTCTGATGGCAATATCGTTTGTGTTGATTAGTAATACGATACGGTTGCTGATCTATTCCAAACGTTTCCTGATTCACACGATGAAGCTGGTAGGCGCTACGCCCGGCTTTATACGCAGGCCGTTCGTCCGGTATAATGTGGTTAGCGGCATTTTTGCTCTATCCTTGCAATATTCATGCTGACGGGAGCGTTGTATTATTTACAAAATGAATTGTCCGGTTTTATTCAGTTGCTGGATATAAAGGCGTTGGTGATTGTTTACGCGGGTGTGTTGGTGATGGGGATTTTGCTCTCTATTACGGCAACTGTTTTTGCGGTGAACAAATATCTGCGGATGGGAGTTGATAAATTATATTATATATAAATGTATGGCAAAGAGAGATTTCGCTTTTGGAAAAGACAATTTTATCCTGATTGCTGTTTCTGTCGTTATTATCGCAATCGGTTTTATGTTGATGAGTGGCGGCGGTTCGCAGGACCCGACCGGATTTAATCCGGAAATATTCAGTTCCCGCCGTATCGTTGTGGCTCCGGCTGTGACGGTGATCGGTTTTGTGATGATGATTTTCGGGATATTGAGAAACAGCAAGAATAAAGAAGTAGCAGAATGAGTTGGTTTGAAGCCTTAGTGCTGGGGATCGTTCAGGGACTTACGGAATATTTGCCGGTCAGCAGTAGCGGTCACCTGGCAATCGGTTCTGCTTTATTTGGCATTCAGGGAGAAGAAAATTTAGCATTTACGATTGTCGTCCATGTGGCAACCGTACTTAGTACGTTGGTTATCCTGTGGAAAGAGATTGAATGGATATTCCGGGGGTTGTTTAAGTTTCAGATGAATGCTGAGACGCGCTATGTGATAAACATCCTGATATCCATGATTCCGGTCGGAATCGTAGGACTGTTCTTCAAAGATACGGTTGAAGATATTTTCGGTTCAGGATTGCTGATTGTGGGATGCATGTTGTTGTTGACAGCTGCATTGCTGGCATTTTCGTATTATGCGAAGCCCCGCCAGAAAGAAAACATCTCGATGAAGGATGCTTTCATTATTGGTTTGGCGCAGGCATGTGCGTGATGCCGGGACTTTCCCGCTCCGGAACAACGATTGCAACCGGTTTGTTATTAGGGAACAATAAAGCAAAACTGGCTCAGTTTTCTTTCCTGATGGTTATTCCTCCTATTTTGGGTGAAGCCTTGTTGGATGTGATGAAAGCGATGAAAGGAGAAGCGGTTGCCGGAGATATTCCGACGCTTTCGCTGGTTGTCGGATTTCTTGCCGCATTCGTATCGGGATGCATCGCCTGCAAGTGGATGATCAATATCGTGAAGAAAGGGAAACTGATTTATTTCGCCATCTATTGTGCAATTGCAGGTTTGATAACAATCGCCTGTACGTTACTTAAATAAGAATGGATTTTATAGCAGGAGAAGTATTATATTTTAATAAACCCTTAAAGTGGACCTCTTTTGACCTGGTGAATAAGTTCCGTTACAAATTGTCGCGGAAGCTGAAGGTGAAAAAGATAAAAGTAGGACATGCCGGAACGTTAGATCCCCTGGCAACAGGTGTGATGATCGTCTGTACCGGTAAAGCCACTAAAAGGATTGACGAGTTTCAGTATCAGACGAAAGAATATGTCGCAACCCTTAAATTGGGGGAGACGACACCCTCTTTCGATCTGGAGAAAGAGATAGACGGGATCTATCCGACAGAACATATAACCCGTGAGGAAGTAGAAAAAGTCTTGCAGTCGTTCGTAGGAACGATCCAGCAGATTCCGCCGGTTTTTTCGGCTTGTAAAGTTGAGGGCAAAAGGGCGTATGAGTTGGCCCGTAAGGGGGAAGAAGTTGAGTTGAAATCGAAAACGCTCGTAATTGATGAAATGGAGTTGCTGGAATGTAACCTGCCGGTAGTCAAGATACGGGTGGTTTGCAGTAAAGGTACTTATATCCGGGCTTTGGCGCGTGATATCGGTGTTGCCCTTCAGTCTGGAGCACACCTGATTGCTTTGGAACGTACCCGTATCGGTGACATTACGTTGGATAAATGTATGTCTCCCGATGATATAGACGCCTTCCTGGAGGAAAATATAGAAGAAATAAAACCGAATGAATAAAAATAAAATAAATATAGAATTAGCATTATGAAGCTGTCGAAATTCAAATTTAATTTACCGCAGGAGCTGATCGCCCTCCATCCGGCAAAAAACAGAGATGAGTCCCGGTTGATGGTTGTCAATCGCAAGACCGGAGAGATCGAACATAAAGTATTCAAAGACCTGCTGGATTATTTCGGAAAAAAAGATGTGTTTATCTTTAATAACACAAAAGTCTTTCCGGCACGCTTGTATGGAAATAAAGAAAAGACTGGTGCCCGTATCGAGGTTTTCTTGCTGCGTGAGCTGAATGAAGACCTCCGTCTGTGGGATGTGTTGGTGGATCCCGCCCGCAAAATCCGTATCGGAAACAAACTGTATTTCGGTGAAGACGATTCGATGGTGGCTGAAGTGATCGACAATACGACATCACGCGGCCGTACGTTGCGTTTCCTTTATGACGGTAACCATGATGAATTTAAAAAGGCATTGTATGCGCTGGGTGAAACCCCGCTGCCTAAATATATCGACCGCCCTGTGGAACCGGAAGATGAAGAACGTTACCAGAACATTTTTGCAACGGAAGAAGGGGCTGTCGTTGCTCCTGCCGCCGGCCTTCATTTCAGCCGTGAACTGATGAAACGCCTTGAGATCAAAGATTGCCAGTTTACTTATCTGACATTGCATTCCGGTCTGGGTAATTTCCGCGAAATCGATGTGGAAGACTTGACCAAACATAAGATGGATTCTGAACAGATGGTTGTAAATGCCGATGTGGTGGAAGTCGTAAACACGGCAAAGGATAACGGTCGCCAGATTTGTGCAGTCGGAACATCTGTCATGCGCGCAATCGAAACCGCTGTAAGTACGGACGGGCATCTGAAAGAATTTGAAGGATGGACGAACAAGTTTATCTTTCCACCGTATGATTTCAGTGTTGCATCCAGCATGATCACAAACTTCCATATGCCGCTGTCTACTTTGCTGATGATGACAGCATCTTTTGGCGGATATGAGCAGATCATGGATGCTTATGAAGTGGCCTTGAAAGAAAAATATAGTTTCGGAGCTTATGGCGATGCCATGCTGATCCTGTAAAAACGGAATTATGGCGATTGCATACCTGAGCTTGGGTACCAATATCGGGAATAAACGACGGAACATGATAACAGCCGCCGCACTGTTAGCTGAAAGGGTGGGAGATGTTCTCGCCCTTTCCGGTTTCTATGAAACGGAGCCTTGGGGCTTTGCATCGGAGAACCTTTTCCTGAATGCGGCTGTTAAATTAAAGACCTCTTTTTCTCCGTCGGAACTGCTTTTAGCTACCCAACAGATCGAAAAAGAACTGGGCCGTACAGAGAAGAGCAACGGGGCGTATCACGATCGGATCATTGATATAGACATCCTGCTCTATGATGATGAGATCCGGCAAACAGCGGAACTGACGTTACCGCATCCTCTCATGCATGATCGGAAATTTGTGATGGACCCTTTGTCCGAAATAGCTCCGTTTGTCGTGCATCCTGTATTGAAAGAACGTATAATAGATTTAAAGGAACGATTATGAACGATAAAGAAAAAATAATAACCGAGGGCGGCATGGTCTTTAAGAAGAAAGCTAAAGATGAAAATGCCGGAGAAAAAAAACTGAAGTTCTCGGACTTCTTGCGTGGAACGCATAAATCAGGCTCTGCCAAGATGAGAGCGGAGTTTAAATATAAAAAAGCGCTGCGTAACACCAAAAAGAAAAAATAATTTTCGATTATCAGTTGCTAATTGTCAATTGTTTTGTATTTTTGTGCCCGAATTGATGTGGATAGATTTGTATTGCTTGCAACCACAGGAAAAAATGCTAAAAACAACTTCTTTTACTGCCGCGCGGCAAAGCAAATTTCCCCTCGTCAATCCACCTATTTAATTTGATTTATTAACCGTCAATTGTAAATTGGCAGTTGGCTTTAGAGGCTTTGCTCTTTAATTCTCAACTTTCAATTTTCAATTTTCAATTAAAACAAGATGAGTTATTTATTCACCTCCGAATCGGTGTCCGAAGGGCACCCCGATAAAGTAGCCGATCAGATATCGGATGCTTTGCTGGATGAGTTCCTGGCTTATGACAAGAACTCGAAAGTTGCTTGCGAAACCCTTGTAACAACCGGACAGGTTGTCTTGGCTGGAGAAGTAAAATCAAGTGCTTACGTGGATGTACAGGATGTAGCCCGTAGCGTGATCGAGAAAATTGGTTACACAAAAAGTGAATACCAGTTTGAAGCTAAATCATGCGGCGTGTTCTCTTCTATCCATGAACAGAGTGGCGACATCAACCGTGGCGTTGAACGCGAAGACCCCTACAATCAGGGCGCAGGCGACCAGGGTATGATGTTTGGTTATGCCACGAATGAAACTGAAAACTACATGCCTTTAGCATTGGATCTCTCACACAGCCTGTTGTGGGAACTTGCCGAGATACGTAAGAATGAAAACGACCTGATGCCTTACCTCCGTCCGGATGCCAAGAGCCAGGTTACTATTGAATATGATGACAACGGCAAACCGTTGCGCATCGATACGATCGTTGTTTCTACGCAGCACGACGAATTTGTCACAGCGAAAGGCATTACGCAGGAAGAAGCCGATCTGGCCATGCAGAAAAAGATCGCCGAGGATGTGAAGAATATCTTGGCTCCGCGTGTAAAAGCTCAATATCCGGCTTATGTGCAGGCTTTGTTTAACGATGACATCATCTATCACGTGAACCCGACCGGAAAGTTCGTGATCGGTGGTCCTCACGGTGATACAGGTCTGACCGGCCGTAAGATTATCGTTGACACATATGGTGGTAAAGGTGCTCACGGTGGTGGCGCTTTCTCCGGAAAAGATCCTTCGAAAGTAGACCGTTCTGCAGCTTATGCTGCCCGTCATATTGCCAAGAACCTGGTGGCTGCCGGTGTTGCTGATGAAATGCTGGTACAGGTATCGTATGCGATCGGTGTTGCTAAACCGATGAACATCTTCGTAAATACATTTGGCCGTGCAAACGTGAAAATGACAGACGGAGAGATTGCAGAGAAGATCTGGGACCTGTTCGATATGCGTCCGAAAGCCATTGAAGAGCGCCTGAAACTGCGTAATCCGATCTATCTGGAAACAGCTTCTTACGGCCATATGGGACGTAAACCGCAGCTTGTAACGAAAACATTTACTTCCCGTTATAATCCGGAACCGACCATCTGTGAGGTGGAACTGTTCACATGGGAAAAACTGGATTATGTCGATAAAGTAAAAGAAGCATTCGGTCTTTAATTTACCGTTTGTACGAACACATATTAGCTCCCGTCCGGAAAAAATGGGCTTTAGCCCTGTTTTTTCCCGGACGGGAGCTTTTTTTATTTTAAATTTCATATATTTGACGCAGTAATTATCTAAATTTAAATTATATGCGTAAAACGATTCAGTTTCTTCAGTTAGCCTTTGTTCTTCTCTTGGCTACTGCATGTGCAGAGACTTCCCCGTTTAAATACGAGTCGGTCCCTAATGATCCTCTGAAAGCCCGTATCTATACTCTGGATAATGGCTTGAAAGTGTATATGACTGTGAATAAGGAGACCCCCCGTATCCAGACATATATTGCTGTCCGCGTAGGCGGAAAAAACGATCCGGCTGAAACTACAGGGCTGGCACACTATTTTGAACACCTGATGTTTAAGGGTACTAAACAGTTTGGAACGCAAAACTACGAACAAGAAAAACCGCTGCTTGACCAAATCGAACAGCTTTTCGAAGTCTATCGCAAGACGACGGACGAGGCGGAACGGCAGGCTATTTATCACCAGATCGACAGCGTTTCCTATGAAGCATCCAAGTTGTCTATTCCGAATGAATACGACAAGCTGATGTCTGCTATCGGTGCTACCGGAACAAATGCTTATACCGGCTTCGACCAGACGGTGTATGTGGAAGATATTCCTTCCAACCAGATCGATAATTGGGCTAAGATACAGGCAGACCGTTTTGAAAATAATGTAATCCGCGGTTTCCATACCGAACTTGAAACGGTGTATGAAGAAAAGAATATGTCGCTGACCAGTGACGGGCGTAAAGTGTATGAAGCTGTTTTGAGCGCCCTTTTCCCCGATCATCCTTATGGAACCCAGACTGTTCTCGGTACGCAGCATAATCTGAAGAACCCGTCAATCACGAATATTAAGAACTACCATAATGTTTGGTATGTTCCTAACAATATGGCGATCTGTTTGTCCGGTGATTTTGATCCCGACCAGATGATTGCTACGATCAATAAATACTTCGGCCATCTGAAACCGAATCCTAACCTGCCGAAACTTCCTGTGACGCATGAATCTCCGATTAAGGCGCCGGTGGTAAAAGAAGTTTTGGGTGTAGACGCTGAAAATGTTACAGTAGGATGGCGTTTCCCGGGAGCTGCTTCTCCGGAGCAGGATCTGTTGAACCTGACAGGTGAAATCATCAACAATGGCAAAGCCGGTCTGTTGGATGTCGATTTAGTTCAGCAACAGAAAGTATTGAGCTGTTATGCCGGTACTTACGGAATGTCTGATTATAATGCGTTTGTCATGAGCGGCCGTCCGAAACAAGGCCAGACCCTGGATGAGGTAAAAGACCTTTTCCTGGCGGAAATCGATAAGTTGAAAAAAGGTGATTTCGACGAAGGCTTGTTGGAAGCATCTATCAACAACTATAAGCTGATGCAGATGTACCGGTTGGATCGTAACGACGGTCGTGCCGATATGTTTGTGTCTTCCTTTATCGATGGTGTAGACTGGAAAGACGAGGTGGCTTCTTTAGATCGCATGAGTAAGGTGACAAAACAGGAAATTGTTGATTTTGCAAACAAGTATTTTGGTGATAACTATGCTTTAATCTATAAGAAACAAGGCAAAGACCCGAACGAAAAGAAAATCGACAAGCCTAAAATCACGCCTATCGTGATGAATCGTGATAGTTCAAGCGCATTCCTGAAAGAAATCCAGGCATCCAATGTCGCTCCGATCGAACCTGTATTCTTGGATTACAATAAAGATTTGCAGAAACTGACAGCTAAATCGAATATCCCTGTCCTGTATAAAGAAAATACATCGAATGATCTTTTCTCTCTGATGTATGTTTTCGAGATGGGAACGAATAATGATAAGGCAATGGGTACTGCTTTCGAATACATGAAATATCTGGGTACTTCCAAAAAGAGCTTGAAGGAAATCAACGAAGAATTTTACAGACTGGCTTGTTATTTCAGCGTCTTCCCGGGTTCTGACCGTACGTATGTAATGCTGGAAGGTTTGAAAGAAAATATGCCGAAAGCGATGGCATTGTTCGAAGAAATCCTGGCCGATGCACAGGTTAATAAGGAAGCTTACGACAATTTGGCTGGCGATATCCTGAAGAAACGTTCCGATGCGAAACTGAATCAGGGACAGAACTTCAACAAATTGATCCAGTATGCTATCTGGGGACCGAAATCTCCGTCAACAACTGTGTTGACAACTGCCGAATTGCAGCAGATGAATCCGCAGGAACTGGTAGACCGTATCCATAAGATCAACTCTTTTGAGCATAAGATTCTGTATTATGGTCCGGAAAAACCGCAGGCAGTTCTGGATATTATCAAACAATATCATAATGTCCCCGATCAGTTGCAACCGGTTCCGGTAGGTATCGAATTCCAGCAGCAGGAAACTCCGGCCAATAAAGTACTGTTTGCCCAGTATGATGCAAAACAGATTTATTATTCTGCCGTGTCTAATCGTGGTGAAAAGTTTGATCCGGCTATCCAGCCTACATTGAATATGTACAACGAATACTTTGGTGGCGGTATGAATGCAATCGTATTCCAGGAAATGCGTGAATCACGCGGTCTGGCCTATTCTGCCGGTGCATTCCTGATCACTCCGTCCAAGTTGAAATATCCGTATGTCTACCGTACGTTTATCGCTACCCAGAACGATAAGATGATCGATGCCATGAAAGCATTCGATGAGATTATCAACAATATGCCGGAATCAGAAAAAGCGTTCAATCTGGCTAAAGACGCGCTTATCACTCGTCTGCGTACCGAACGTATCACGAAATCCGATGTTCTCTGGTCTTATCTGAATGCACAGGATTTAGGTCTGACAACGGACAGCCGCAAGGAATTGTTCGAAAAAGCCCAGACCATGACATTGCCTGAAATCAAAGCATTCCAGGAAAAATGGGTAAAAGGCCGTACTTATACGTATTGCGTATTGGGCGATGAAAAAGACCTCGATATGAAAGGTCTTTCCCAATATGGTCCCATTCAGAAGCTGACGCAAGAGGAGCTGTTTGGGTATTGATGAAATTGATAAATAGAGAGTTGAGTCTAAAGAAACACTCAATTCTCTATTAGAAAAGGAGGGCGTGTCAAAAACATTTTGTTATTTCGATACGCCCTCTTATTGTATTAACAAAAACATAAAAAGAAAATACCTATATTTGGAAAATAAAGAGTACGTAAAATGAGAATCAAAGAGGACTTACTGATACGTTTAAAGGCTGGTGAAGAAAAAGCCTTTGAGACTCTGTATTGGACTTACAATTCTCAGGTTTATCATTTTATTAATTCTTTATTGTTTGATAAATCTCTTGCGGAAGATCTGACACAGAATGTCTTCTTGAAAATATGGGAGAAGCATGAACAGATAGAACCGGAACAGGGATTTACTGCTTATTTGTTTACTATTGCCCGCCATTTTGTGTATAAGGAAACGGAGCTCCGTTTATCTCAACATGCAGCATTGCATGTTGAGAATTTTGATGTAAGTGATAATGCTATAGAAGAGCAGCAACATGATGCCGATTCTCTTCGTGAATATATTGATAGTTTAATAGAAAACCTGCCTCCTGCACGAAGGGAAATTTTCCGTTTAAGTCGTTTTGAACAACTGTCTAACAAAGAAATCGCCAAAAAACTATCCATCTCTGAAAAAACGGTAGAAACGCAACTCTATCGGTCTTTCCAATACCTACGTTCCAAACTGCCTTTAGATAAAGGTTTGGTCCTCCTATTTCTTTATTTAGTTAATCAAAGTTAAACACAGGGCTTCTTGTAAGTGATTTCCCGCTGTGATGGATATACATAAGTATAGACATGGATAAGCATATATACATAGATTTGCTGGATCGCTTTATGCGCGGTGAACTCCCGGTTGAAAGGGAGCATGAATTGTTGACTTGGTTCCGACAAGCGGAGGCGCGTGAACAACTATTCCAACATTACCGGCAACGTTGGGTAGAAGCGGAAGATAAAAGTCTTCCGGTAGAAGTTCAGACTCGTATGTTCCGGGAGATACAGGCTCGTATGCATGCCGGTATGGGAGAGAAGAAAAAACGAAAGGCCATTTTCAGGCTGAAGATACCGCAATGGGTATCATATGCTGCTGTTGTGATTCTTCTAATTGGCTTTTCAACAACAGCCTTTCTGTATAAGAATTTGGCAGATGAGATCGCAAGCGATCCGTTACGGACTTATAGAGTCTTGGTCGATAAAGGACAGCGTGCAAGTGTCATGCTACCGGACGGAACGAAAGTTTGGTTAAATTCCCATATGGAGTTGACCTATAATGCCGATTACGGGAAAGAGAACCGCCTGGTGGCCTTGTCGGGAGAAGCCTATTTTGAAGTGGAGAAAGATTCAGCCAGTCATTTTATTGTCAAAGCTGGAGAAATGGAGGTTGAGGCTTTAGGAACCGCTTTTAATGTAAGGGCTTACGAAGAAGATAAAAAATTGACAGCTACACTCTTTGAAGGAAAGGTTCGTACGGCGGTAGGAAAAGATGAAGTTATTTTAAGGCCGGATGAGAGTCTTAGTTTTGATAAGGTTTCCCGGAAAATGCAAGTATCCAAGGATATTGCCGCTTATGCACGGATGTGGAAAGATAATGAGCTATTCTTTAAAGGAGAGACGCTGCAGGAGGTGGCGGTGATGCTGGATCGTTTGTATAATGTCCAGGTACGGTTTGCATCTGAAAAGGTAAAACACTATCGTTTTTCCGGAGTTATTAAAAATAATAGTTTGGAGAATGTGATAGAATTGATAAGTCTTACAGCACCGATTACTTATAAAAAAGTCGGAGGTGATATTGTAATAGATGAGAGAAAATAGATAGTTCAATTGTTAATTAAAAATGAAATGCTTATGAGAAAGGAGTTATGAAAAAACGCAGGTGCATCTACGGATAGATACACCTGAGATTTGTGCAATGTAATTTTGCTGAATTGAAATCACGCTTCTCACCACTTGATTTCACCACAAAGTTACCTGATAAATTTATTACTAATTAAAGAAGAACACTAAAAAACATGAATGTCTTAAAGAATTTCTTTCGGAAAGGACTTGTTATTGGAAGTTTTTGCCTTGTTTCGGGTACTATACTTTCTGCGCAGATTTCCTTATCCATGCAAAACAAATCAACTCGTGAGGTTATTCGCGAGATAGAAAAAGTCAGCGATTATCGTTTTTTTTACAATGATAATCTGTCCGGTCTGGATACCAGAATAACAATCTCAGCAGATGAAGAAAATATTCAAAATTTGCTGGAGCAGATAAAACAGCAGGCTAAAATCAGTTATATTATTAAAGAAAACAAGCAGATTGTACTTTCTGCGTTAAATCTGCTTTCTTCGACTCAACAAAACACAAGAAAAATCACCGGTACGATTAAAGATCAGAATGGCGAACCGGTAATCGGTGCAAATATCGTTGAGAAAGGAACAACTAACGGTACGATTACGGATGTTGAAGGGCAATATTCATTGGAAGTAACTTCGAAGAGTGTTTTGGTAATCTCTTATATCGGATATGTGACCCAGGAAGTCGTTGTAGGTAATAACAACACGGTGGATGTATTGCTGAAAGAGGATACGGAAACACTGGACGAAGTAATTGTCATTGGTTATGGTACGACAAAGAGAAAAGATTTTACCGGTTCTGTCAGCTCTGTAAAATTGGAAAATTCTCCGATAGCCTTGTCGCCCAATTTGAATGCGTTGGAATCTTTGAAGGGAAATGTTTCCGGATTGGATATCGGTGCAACCAATTCCGCGGGGGGGGAACCTTCCATGCAGATGCGCGGGCAAAAATCCATATCAGGATCAAATGATCCGTTGCTCGTTGTTGACGGAGTTATTTATATGGGAAGTATCAATGATATAAATCCCAATGATATCGCTTCGTATGATATCCTGAAGGATGCAACGTCTGCTGCCGCCTACGGTTCCCGTTCGGCGAACGGTGTAATTATCATTACCACGAAAAAGGGTAGAATGGGTAAACCTGTGATCACTTTTAATGCGACGGGAAGTATGCAAACCTGGCAAAATCGACCGGAGTTGATGAAAGGCGAACAATGGCTGGAGTCGGTTATGGCAAGAAACAACAGTACGGATTTAAGCTGGCTGAAACCCCAGGAACAGGCTAATATGGAAGCGGGACGGGAAACCAACTGGCTTGATGCTTCGACACGTACCGGTTGGGTGCAGGATTATCAAGTATCTGTTTCCGGTGCAGGTGAAAAAATGAATTACTATTTGTCTGCTGCCTATTCTGATAATCAAGGTATTGTCATTGGTGATAATTATAATCGTATAACAGCATTAGCCAAGATAAACACGGATATAACCAGTTGGTTGCAGATCGGCGTGGATGCGGCATTTACAAAGTCGGATTATTCCGGTGCCGGTGCCGACTTGCGTCAGGCTGTATTGATGTCTCCATACGGTGTCATGTATAGAGACGAAGATGAAAAACTATTGGAAAAATTTCCTTATACTCAATCTGGAGTAAATCCTTTGTGGAACACTGATAGAAGCCTTCGTGATAACAAAGATCTCCGGAATAATTTCCGGGCAAATGCATATGCGGTTGTTAAGCTGCCTTGGGTGGAAGGTTTGAGCTACCGTTTTAATTATGCCGGGAATTTGAGCAAAATTCAATCCGGAGATTTCTATTATGAAGGATATTATGTCAAGGAAGGTGATTATGATGATGAAACCCGATATTCTCCTTCTGCATTCCAGGATCTATTGTCTCGTGCAAACGGAAAGATAAATAATAATACAACAAACAGTTGGGTAATCGATAATATTCTGAATTATAAAAATACGTTTGGAAAGCACACGATCGATTTGACAGCCGTTGCCACACGTGACCGGAAATCATATAAAGAAATAATCACTACCGGAACAGATTTTGCTGCAAATGGGAATACTACTTTAGGTCTCAATGGTTTGCATAAAGCAACCGTTCAAAAAATAGACATGAATAATAACCGGCGTTCTAATATCGGTTATTTGGGACGTGCCTCTTATTCTTTTGACGATCGTTATTTCCTGACCGGTTCTTATCGTCGTGACGGTGCTTCTGTTTTCGGTGCCAATCAGAAATGGGGTGATTTCTTTGCTTTCGGTGCTGCTTGGAGAATGACCGGCGAAAAGTTTATGGAACCTGTCTCTTTCCTGGATGATTTGAAGTTGAAATTGTCGTGGGGTAAGAATGGTAACCAGGGATTGGATCCTTATGGAACGCTGTCGACTATTAATAATGGCTCTTCCGGAGGCGTTCGTTATGAGTTCGGGGGAAGTGATATTATTTATGGCTTAAATCAAAAAGCATTGGGTAACGCCAATTTAGGCTGGGAATCTACGGAATCCTGGAATACGGGTTTTGAGTCCGCATGGCTTGGAAACCGTTTATTTGTCGATCTGGACCTCTATTTCTCTAAAACGACAGACCAGATATTCACGAGAGATATTCCGGTTATGACTGGTTTTAAGAATATCAAATCATCGATGGGACAGGTGAATAACAAAGGTGTCGAACTGACGGTACGTTCGGTGAATATCACTACGCAGGATTGGTATTGGACAACAAGTGTTACCTTCTGGTTGAACCGGAATAAACTGACCCACCTTTATGGCGAAGATTTGAACGGTGACGGAAAAGAGGACGATGATATCTCCAACAGCCGTTTTATCGGTAAACCGTTAGGCGCAATTTACGGATATCAGCAGGATGGTATTGTCCAGGAAACAGATGTGGACTATATGGAAGCGAATGGTGCTACGGCAGGTATTCCGAAATATAAAGACTTGGACGGAGATGGCGTTATTACATCTGCAGACCGTACCATTTTAGGATATGAGACTCCTAACTTCAAGTTGAACATGAGTAATACGGTTACTTATAAGAACTGGGATTTGTATTTTATGTTGACAGGAACATTCGGTGGCGGCGGATATTATATGAAATCCAATACCAGTGCATACATGACAAACGGATCCGGATTGTTTAATTCGAATGGAATTTATATCCCCTGGTGGACTCCGGAAAATAAGAGCAATGTATATCCTTCTGCTACATTCTCCGGTGACGGAGGCCGTTACCAGGGATTGCAAAACCGGGCATTTGTTCGCCTGCAAGATGTGACGTTGTCATATACATTCCGTGAACCTTGGGTAAAGAAAATGCTTATCAATAATTTGAAAGTATTCTTTACGGCAAAGAACCTGTTGACAATAACAAATTGGGAAGGTGGAGATCCTGAAGTCGGAGTAACGGTGGGTGCAAACACTTATCCCGTATTGACCTCTTTCTCATTGGGAGCGAACATTAGTTTTTAATTTATAAGAAAGATGAAAATGAATCACTTAATAAAATATGGTATCTATAGCCTGCTGTTTGTAGGTCTATTCAGTAGTTGTAATGATTCGAAGTTTCTGGAAGAAAATCCTGAAACATTCTATACTGTGGATAATGCTTTTTCGACATCTGAACAGGTTGACCAGGTTTTGGTCGGCTGTTATTCCCACATACGGGTCATGACGTGCATGGTTGAAGAGAATATGACCGCTTTTGCTTTTCGCGGCGGAAACGGTACGGATATGTTTGATGTTGCAACGATCAGGCGTAGTAACCGTTTCAATGACTACGGTATATTGAATCCGTCGAACGAAGTTTATTATACGAATTATTCACATTGGTATCAGTTGATCTCGAAAGCGAATTTAGCTTTGTATGCGGCAGAACTTCCGCAAATAAGCTGGGGTTCGGAGGCCGACAAGGCTTATGTGATTGCACAAGCCCGCTTTTTCAGAGCTTTTGCATATAGGAACTTGGGTGAATTATACGGAGGCGTCCCTGTCGTTACCGAAATTACGACTACTCCCCAGTATGATTTTAAGAGGACCAGCCGTGTGGAAACATATCAGTTCGCAATCGATGAACTGGAAGCTGCTCTGAATGACCTGCCTGAAACGACCAATAGCCCGGGCCGTCTGGTAAGAGGCGCTGCACAGCATAACCTTTGTCAGTTATACATCGATAAAGGTGTTGCTTTGGAAGAAGCCGGACAAGGCGGGGAAGCTCCTGCTGCCTATGCAAAAGCCATTACTTACGGGAATGACGTGATAGACGGTTCCGTATATGGCCTGATGACAGAACGTTTTGGCAGTAGAAAAGATGAGAATCCTGATTTCTATTATGCAAACATAGAAAGCCAGCAAACACCGGATCATTTATATTCGGCTGCCGGTTATCCTATCGAAGGAAATGTCTATTGGGACTTGTTCCAGGAAGGAAACCAGAACTATCAGGAAGGAAATAAAGAAGCGATATGGGTGGCACAGATCGATTATGACGCCTATAAGGCGGAAGACGGGCAAGCTAAATTGCAATACACCCGTGTTTATGGTCCTGTTTACAGAGACCCGATGTCTGCTCACCTGTCCGGTGCGTTGGAAGATGTAGGAGGGCGCGGTATCGTGCAAACAATGCCGACCATGTACACCCGCGATGTCATTTATGACGGTAAATGGGGGAAAGATATGCGTAATTCCGAAGCTGTATTCAGACGTACATTCTTAGGCAATGTTCCGACATCTCCCTATTACGGCAAACCTGTTCCCTGGAGTGTCATTTACAGGGATGGAGAAAGCCAGGATGCCATCGATGTGGCAAAGACGCAGTGTTTCCCGGTCTCTTGTAAAATCTCAACAGATAAATACAGAGGTATTGCAGACGGCGAAAACAGAAGTAATCTGTTCCGGGATGAATACCTGATCCGTTTGCCGGAAACCATCTTGTTGCGTGCGGAAGCGAAGATGCGCGCTGGTGATAACGCAGGTGCGGCCAACGACATTAACTTGTTGCGTAAGAGAGCGCAGTGTGATTATCTGGTACAAGCTTCGGATGTGAATGTCGATTTAATACTGGATGAGCGCGCCCGCGAATTGGTCTATGAAGAATGTCGCTGGAATACCTTGTTGCGTATGGGTGGCACGATTGCTGTCGACCGGATTAAGAAATATTCCTATTGGAATGATCCGAGAGCGACATTGACTAAGAACTTTAATCTGTGGCCGATCCCGCAGGTCGTGATCGATACGAATAAAGATGTGGTAATGGAACAAAACCCGGGCTGGAATTGATTCCTGTGCCTTAGTTAAGCAAGAGCCCGCTAAAGTTTTATTGATAGAAAGAAAATAAGATTTTAGCGGGCTCGATTTTTTAGACTGATAATATACATGAATTATGAATTGGAAGATAATAGTATGGGAGCTTATGTTGGTTAGCTTCCTGTTTAGTTGTACGGACCCGGGAAAAGTGGGTGTAAACGATGATCAGCAGGTTAATTATGACTATCTGAAAAGCCATTTTCAGCAGCCGGAACAGGTTTATGGCGTAAATTGCTGGTGGTGGTGGCTAAATGGAAATGTGACAAAAGAAGCCATCACGAAAGATTTGGAAGCCATGAAATCCAAAAATTTCCAAGGTGCCATGATTTTTGATGCCGGTGGTCATAACCAACGGGGAAATAAAGATATTCCGGCCGGTCCCTTGTTCGGCAGTAAGGAATGGACCGATCTTTTTGTTTTTGCCTTGGATGAGGCCAAACGTTTAGGCTTGGAGATGGGTTTCAATATCCAAAGCGGCTGGAATTTAGGAGGTCCTTGTGTCACTCCGCAATATGCCGCCAAGCAATTGACCTATTCGGAATTGAAAACGACAGGAGGAAAAACGCTCCATTTGCAGTTGGCGAAACCGGAAGAGCATAAAGGGTTTTATAAAGATGTCGCAGTGTTGGCCTTCCCGGCAAACGGGGAAAATCAGACAGACAAAACAGTTGATAAGTTAGATTTGAAATTGGGCCTGCACGAATTGGGCGGCTCTGCTCCGGACTGCCGCTTCTTATTGGAAAATACATCCCGGAGCGAAGAACGGAAAACGGGTAAAACGGCTTATCTCGTTGATCCGTCAAAAATAGTAGACCTTACGGCTCAGATGGATGAAAAGGGGGCGCTTAGTTGGGATGCTCCCCAAGGCGAATGGAACATTATGCGTATAGGATATACGTGTACGAATTCGGAAGTCTCGACTTCCAGTAATGAATGGCAAGGCAATGTGTTGGATTATATGAGTAAGGAAGCCTTTGACTATTATTGGAATACTGTCGTCGAGCCGATTTTTAAAGCGGCCGGAGACCATGTCGGTTCCACCCTTAAATTTATGGAAACAGATAGTTGGGAGTGTGGAGGAATGAACTGGACGGATTCTTTTTCCGATGAGTTTCGCGCTTATTGCGGATATGACCTGAAACAGTATTTGCCTCTCATAGCCGGTCATGTAGTCGGAAATGTAGATGTTTCGAATGCTTTTTTGGCTGACTTCAGAAAAGCGATCGCCCATTTGGTCGCCAATAACCATTATGCCCGTTTTGCAGCGTATGCCCATAAGAATAATATGGGGATTCAGCCGGAGTCTGCCGGTCCTCATGCCGGTCCGCTGGACGGTATTAAGAATTATGGTTTCAGTGATATCGTGATGAGCGAGTTCTGGTCTCCGTCACCGCATCGCCCGAGGCCGCAGGACCGCTTCTTTATCAAGCAGGCTTCTTCCGCCGCCCATATCTATGGAAAGAAAATCGTAGGAGCCGAGTCTTTTACGACTATTGGCCCGCATTGGAATGATGAATTGTGGCATGACCAGAAGTCGGCGTTCGACCATGAAATCTGTGACGGTTTGAACCGGCTCTATTTCCATACCTTTACTTGTTCTCCTGCGGAACAGGGATTGCCGGGGCAGGAATATTTTGCAGGTACGCATGTGAATCCGCGCGTTACGTGGTGGGATCAATCCGGGCCTTTTGTCGACTACTTGCACCGGACACAAATGCTTGTGCAAGAAGGTAAGTTTGTTGCAGATGTCCTTTATTATTATGGCGATCATGTTCCTAATGTCTACCCGTTCAAACACCGGGATATGGCTGGCGCAATGTTCGGATTTGATTATGACGTGACGGATGAGACCATTTTTATGAAGTTAGATGTGGACAACGGGAATGTTACGACACCGGCCGGCGGAACCTACAAAGTGTTGGTTCTTCCGGATCACCGTGTTTTGTCTTTGGCAGTGTTGAAAAAACTGGAAACATTAGTGAAAGAAGGCGCTCATGTGATCGGTTACAAACCGTTGAAAACCGTGTCTTTGGTCGGTGGAAAAACTGCAGATGCCGAATTTAAGCAATTGGCGGACAAACTTTGGGGTGATGTAACTGAAGCTACGGGCCGGAATGAATATGGCAAAGGCACTGTCTCATGGGGAAAGAATGCTAAAGAATACCTGCTTTCGCAGAATATACCGGTGGATTTCTCCATCGAAGGAAACGACAGTAAAACGGACTTTGATTATATCCATTACAGGATCGGTGAAACCCATCTCTATTTTGTAAGTAATCAAACGGATGAAAAGCAAACGGTTACGGCTCGATTCCGTGTATCCGGGCTTCAGCCAGAACTCTGGGATGCACTTTCCGGGGAAATACGCGAAGCGGAAGCCTTTGCCCAGAAAGACGGGTTGACGTCTGTCCCTCTGGTATTGGAACCTTACGGTTCGGTGTTCGTTGTGTTCAATAAAGAGATCGGCAAGAACCGGCAAGGTACGAAACAACGCAATTATCCGGATTATGAAACCGTAAAGACCTTGGACGGCTCCTGGACTGTCTGCTTTGATCCGAAATGGGGCGGCCCGGCGTCTGTTGTATTTCCGGAATTGATGGATTGGACGACACATCCGGACAAGGGCATCCGGTATTATTCGGGTACGGCCGTCTACAACAAGAGATTCACTGTCGATTTTGAAAAGACTCCGGCAAACCGTTGTTTCCTGCAACTGGAAAATGTAAAGGATGTCGGAATTGCTGCTGTCCGTATCAATCATACGGATAAAGGCATTGTCTGGACCAAACCTTTCCGGGTGGATATAACAGATGCCCTGAAAGAGGGTGAAAATGAATTGGTCGTAGAAGTTACGAACTCATGGTTCAACAGGGTTGCTGGAGATGAAATGTCGGTAAGCCCGACCCGATACACGCAAACGAAT
Organism: Parabacteroides sp. AF48-14; assembly: GCF_003477465.1. Classification (NCBI taxonomy): domain Bacteria; kingdom Pseudomonadati; phylum Bacteroidota; class Bacteroidia; order Bacteroidales; family Tannerellaceae; genus Parabacteroides; species Parabacteroides sp. AF48-14. The sequence goes on along the minus strand of NZ_QUDI01000014.1, from coordinate 45,943 downwards.
GTTGTTTTGGGAAATGATTTCAGGGGAAACCCGGTTTCCGAAATACAGTTGGAACCTTCCGGCCTGTTAGGACCTGTGACAATTGTCCGGACGAAAACTCCGGATAACGGATAGTGGAATATGGAAACGGATGGGCTGAAAATTCGATGCCCATCCGTTTTCAGTCCGATGCCCATGGAATTTTCATTCGATGGGCATCGGATATTTTTATTTCGCTTTTGCTTCTTCCTCTTTCAATTCTTCCTCTTCCACCTCTTTCACTTTGCGGAACAGGTCGGACGCAAAGATGAAGTCGTTTAGCGCCTTGTTTTGGGAAGTAATGACCTCTTTGCTGTTTCCCTGCCATTCCTTGACGCCTTCTTTGATGAAGATGATGTTTTCACCGATATTCATAACCGAGTTCATATCGTGCGTGTTGATGATAGTCGTCATCTTGTATTCGCTCGTAATATCGTGGATCAGATCGTCGATAATCAGAGAGGTCTTCGGGTCGAGTCCGGAGTTGGGTTCGTCGCAAAACAGGTATTTCGGATTCAGGGCAATCGCCCGTGCAATAGCGGCGCGTTTCATCATACCGCCACTGATCTCGGAAGGATACAAATGTCCGGCCTCCGACAAGTTGACGCGGTCCAGGCAAAACTGAGCCCGTTTCAGACGGTCTTTGTTGGTATCGTTGGAGAACATATCCAGCGGGAACATGACATTTTCCAACACCGTCATGCTGTCGAACAAGGCTGATCCCTGGAACAGCATACCCATTTCACGGCGCAGCATATTCAGTTCATGCTTTCCCATCGATGTCAAATCACGTCCGTCATACAGGATTTCCCCCGAATCCGGCCGCATCAACCCGATGATATTTTTAATAAGAACCGTCTTTCCGGAACCGCTTCGGCCGATAATCAGGTTCGTCTTCCCTGTTTCAAAAACAGCGCTGATGTCGTTCAGTACTGTCCGTCCCTCAAAGGATTTTGTAATATGTTTTACTTCTACCATTTCTTTATGTCAGCATTAAGTTGGTTAAGATCACGTCGGCAAGCAGGATCATTATACTGCTCATTACGACTGCATTCGTACTGGCTTTACCCACATCCAAGGCACCGCCTTTTACATTATAACCGAAATAGGCTGCGATCGACGAAATGATGAATGCGTACACCACCGATTTGATGATGGAATACCAGATATAAAACTCATTGAAGTAGAACTGCAAACCATATTCGAACGAGGCCGGTGTCATGCCTGTCCCGGTGGAATGGCTGGCAGCGATACCGCCCAATATCCCCGTGAACATACTGAAAATAACCAATACCGGAATAAAAATCATCAGTCCGACGATTTTCGGCATAATCAGGAAATTAGCCGAGTTAACACCCATGATCTCCATTGCGTCGATCTGTTCCGTCACGCGCATGGTGCCGATCTCGGATGCAATGTTACTGCCGACTTTACCGGCCAGGATCAGTGACATGATAGAGGATGAAAACTCCAACAGGATGATTTCACGCGTTGTATATCCGATTGTAAATTTAGGAATAAGCGGCGAACTGATGTTCAGTGATATCTGGATGGCGATAACCGTACCGATAAAAACGGAGATGATGATAACAATCCAGAGCGAGTCGACTCCTAATTTGTAAATCTCTTTTATCAGCTGCTTAAAGAACATACTCCAACGGTTCGGGATGGAGATGCTTTTGCCCATCAACATGACATATTCACCTAATTGATGTAATGCTTTATTCATTATTATATATTTCTGTTCAATTTCAGTCTGCAAATATAACGCAAATCTGGGAACAACTGTTCATTTCCTGTTGATACTTCTGGTTTGGATTTAATCTAACTGGGTTGTAAATTATTTAGGAAGAACATCCGGAGAGCAGATTTGTCGATTATTTGAATAAAAGAATATACCTTTGAGGGTTCCATTAAATAAGTATAGTTACATGAAAACACAGACCATTAAGCAATATCTTTTTTGTAGTTTTATGTTTGCGGGAAGCGTTCTTTTGATGGGGGCTTCTGCCGGTAAATCATATCGGGACACCTCTCTTTCTCCGGCCCGGCGCGCCGATTTATTGTTGAAGGAGATGACCTTGGAAGAAAAAATCGGCCAGATGTGCCAGTATGTCGGACCCGGTCATATCAAGCAAAACGAACAGAAAGCCGATCAGAACAGCAGTGATATGGGAAATATCGATGCCAATGCTTTCGGCTTGAAATCACAGGCGATCATCGATAAAGTACGGAAAGGCGAAATCGGTTCTTTCCTGCATGTCCTTTCTGTCGATGAGGCGAATGCCTTGCAACAGGTGGCGCAGCAGACCCGTTTGAAAATTCCCTTGTTGATCGGTGTGGATGCGATTCACGGCAACGGACTTCATGCCGGTTGTACGGTGTATCCGACTTCGATCGGTATGGCTTCGACGTTCAATCCCGACCTGTTGGAACAAAGCGGCCGGGAGACGGCTTCCGAAATGCGTGCCAGCGGCATGCACTGGGCGTTCAATCCGAATCTGGATGTGGCCCGCGATGCGCGTTGGGGACGTATTGGGGAAACATTCGGCGAAGATACTTATCTGGTTACCCGCATGGGAACAAGTCTGATTTTAGGTTTGCAGGGCCGGGACGGTGTAGAGCCGGATCGCGTGCTGGCTTGCGCTAAACACCTGATCGGCGGTGGTGAGCCGGCCGGCGGTATCAATGCCGCTCCGATGGATATGTCGGAACAGAAATTGCGTGAAGTCTTTCTGCCGCCTTTTATATCGGCTGTCCAATCGAAAGTCTTTACCGTAATGGCAGCCCACAATGAGTTGAACGGCATTCCCTGTCATGGCAATTATTGGTTGTTGAACGACCTGCTGCGCGATGAAATGGGGTTCAAAGGATTTATCGTCAGCGACTGGATGGATATCGAACGTATGCACTCCATGCATCATTACCTGCCGAGTGAGGAAGAGGCTTTCCGGGTGTCGGTGGAAGCCGGTATCGACATGCACATGCAGGGTGATAACTATTATGAAACGATTCTGGCTGCCGTTAGGGACGGACGCATTCCGGAAACCCGGATCGACAAGGCCGTACATAAGATTCTGGAAGCTAAATTCTTATTGGGACTGTTTGAAAAGCCGGTAGTCGATATTCCGGCAACCCGCAAACTGATTGCTCCGGCTGCTCATCGCGAGACAGCGCTGGATGCTGCCCGCCAGTCGCTTGTCTTGTTGAAAAACGACGGGTTGCTGCCCCTGAAGAAAGGTGCATACCGCAAAATATTTATTACCGGTCCGAACGCCGACAGCCAGACGATATTGGGTGACTGGGCTATGCCGCAGCCGGATGATAACGTGGTAACCGTTTACGAAGGTATCCGCGCCGCTTGTCCGGACGCCTCGATCGATTCCTTGTGTTTTTCCGGTGTCATAACCAGCATAACGCCGGAAGATGTCGAGATGGCCGGACGGAAAGCACAGGAGGCCGATCTGAATATTGTCGTGATAGGCGAAAATTCCCAGCGCTACGAAAGCAAAGGCCGTACCTGCGGTGAAAATTGTGATCGCGACAACCTCGATTTCCCCGGCTTGCAACAGGAATTGCTTGAAAAGGTCTGTGCATCCGGCAAACCGACTGTCCTGGTGATGTTGAACGGCCGTCCGTTGAGCATTGTCTGGGCGAATGAACATGTTCCGGCTATTCTGGAAGCATGGGAACCGGGTATGATGGGCGGACAGGCGATTGCTGAAGTTCTTTTCGGCGATATCAATCCTTGCGGAAAACTTCCGGTAACTGTTCCGTATAATGTCGGACAGATCCAGACAATCTATAATCACAAGGCTTCCCAATATTCCCGCCAGTTTGCTTTGGGACATACGGGCCCGCTTTATCCGTTTGGCTTCGGACTGAGCTACACTTCGTATCAATATGGCAAACCGGCCCTTTCAAAGGATAAGATCCGGAAAGATGAATCCGTAACAGTCTCTTTCGATGTGACAAACACGGGCAAAATGGATGGAACAGAAATCGTGCAGTTGTATATCCGCGACGAATACGGTTCAATCACTCGTCCGGTCAAAGAGCTGAAAGGTTTTCAACGTGTCTCCCTGAAAGCCGGCGAAACCAAACGTGTCGAGTTTGCGATCACTCCGGACGACCTGAAATTCTATACCGTCCGTAAACTCTGGGAAGTGGAACCCGGTGATTTCACCCTAATGGTCGGCTCCTCTTCAGCAGGCAAAGACTTGCAGAAATTAGCGTTAACGGTGGAAGGGGATTAGCCCTTCCATTCATAGCGTCCTCTCTTTCTGTTTTTGTTTTTATTGATATTTTCCAATTCTTCCATTGTGCTGTATTGAGGTTCGGATAACAATGCTTTTATCTCTTTCGCATATCCTAATGCTTTTGCAAGAGCAACGAAAGAAGCCAATGAAATAGTATATTTCTGTTCAAATTTGGCAATTGTTGGAGCTGGTACGCCGCTAAGCTGGGAAAGAGCTTCTCTGGAAAGATTCTTCTCTAATCTCCTTTTTTGCAGATTCTGGGCTATTATCTGTAAAAGGCTCTGTGCCGTATCTAAATCAAATGTATATATTAAAGATATTATTGTATCTTTTATGTGACAAAATTAGCTATAATGAATATTATTGTATTTATTGCAAATATACGGAAAACTCACATAGTCGTATCCGTTTGATAGTAAATTAACATTTGTTCTTATTTGTCTTCTATCAGTCCGTTATTTAAGGGGGCTTATTGTATAAAACGTATTTTTTAGCTTCGAAAGACATCCGAAACAAAACAAATGTTAATCCGCTTTTCGGACGTCAAAAAGTGGCTTTTTCGACTTTTTCGAGCGTTTTCCCAAATTACGACCGTCCTCTTTGCCATTACGACCGTGCTAATGTGTAGTGCACTCGGCACCTCGCGAAGATTAGCACGGTCGTAATGGCGATTTGGACGGTCGTAATTGAAAAGAGGACCGTCTTTAGGGCAAAAAAGCACCTGAATTTCCTTGGGATATTTGGGACGCCGTCCGTTTTATTTTCAAATATTCGATTCTCCGGGAGTTAAGGTTTATCACTTTGTCGGTTTTTCAGCCTTTAGACAATCAAATTGCAGGCATTGCGGGACGAGTTCGGCACCTCGTTTCATCAGTTGTTAGTCCTAAAAGCTAAAACCGTAAAAAAAGTCAATCCAAAATTGATCAAAATTTTAGATGAAATAGAAAAATGGCCGAAATGGGGGGTTATTGTATTTTTTTATTTGCGGGAGATTTAAATTTAGGTAGAAGTGAGTTACTTTCTTATGATTAATATTCGCAAAGATCTTGAATTACCTTCTCAATGGTAGGAAGTAAGGTCGGAATATCTTCTTTTATTGTTGAATAAACAATTCCAGCATCAACATCAAAGTAATGGTGAGCAATTTTATCTCTTATCTGCATAACTCCTCTCCAATATATTTCAGGGTATTGAGGCAAAACTTTCCCTCCTGTTATTTTGTCGAAACTTTTAACTGATTCTCCTAATGCTATCAGATTCATACAAATAGCATCTAACCGTAACATACCATCCGGTGAACAAAGAAAGTCGTTTACACAAGAAATGACTGTAGCACGTTCTTCTATAGTTAACAATGCTTTTCTAATATTTTCCAGACATTGGACAGCTAACTCTCGGTCAAACATAAATAGCCTCCTTTGTGATACGTTGTTTCAAATAAGCATTCATGTGTTCTCGTATGCGTACTAAGTCAACAGGACATCCAAACAGATTCTTTAGCTCTGATTGCATCTTATCCAATGTTAACAAAGACGGTGCTTTTCCTTCGTAGCAAATATCGATATCACTTTCTTCTTTTTGTTCGCCACGAGCAACAGAACCAAATATACCCATGCGAGTAATCCCGTATTTACCAGCATGTTGTGCCTGGTAGCTCTTTAGGATTGAAAGATATTCAGTTGTTGTTTTCATATTACCACGTTTTGGGCAAATATACGGAATATTATCGAAAGCTGATAAATTCTATCCTGATTTCGGGTAAACCTGTAAGCTGTTTTTAGCTCTTTTTACCCCCCCTTTTTTGCCGCATCCCTTCAAAAATAACAAAACAGCACTTCAAGCACTACTTGAATGGAGGTGGTGTAAGTGGTTATAAATAAGAAATATATACACAATTGTAAGCGGACACGGAAAAGCCCGTTTTTTAGGGGTAAAAATGACCTGTTTTTGACTTATAACTGACTGGAAATAAAAAAGATAGGAGGCTAATTCAAAATGACGAAAAAAACGTACGTTTAAATTCGTCACAAATTTACGCATACTTTTTAAACCTGCAATTCTTTTCTCTAATAATTTTTCATTTTCTATGTTGTTTCTTATCAATTAGATAGCTTATCAAGGACAAAAATACCTCTTTTTGCAACAAACTCCAAAAACGCCTCAAAAAATGACGAATTTAAACGTACGTATTTGTAGTCAAAATACAATCGTTAACATTCACAAAGTGATATACATTATATAACACATAAGTTTTATTACTAATTAAATTATTAAATTATGAACAAAAGATTTTCTACTCTTTTGGCTGCCATTTTGGTAGCCGGTGGATTGTCAGCAAGTGCAACGCCTACCGATTATAACGAGTTAGACGGCACTAAGCTCAAGGATGGTTTCATCTACTTGAGAAGCGCCAGTGGCGATAACTCTTTGGTCGTTAAAAACGGGAAGCTTGATTCTACAGTAGTCGCTTCAACCGATTCCACTTTCGCACGATTGGATTCTATGGCATGGAAGGTCACTGTGAAAACAACTTCTATCGGTAAGTCTTACCAATTGCAAAACAGGGCAACCGGTGATATTCTTTCATACGAAAAGAAAACCGGAACAATGAAACTTGGTGGTGCCATTAACGAATGGGGATTGGATGACACAGGTTTCTATGCAATGAGCGGTGACTCTACTTATTATTTGAAAGCAGGTGCAAGTTTTGCAGGTGTTGTTGAAAGTAGTACAACCACAACATTTACCAATGTGGATTATGTAAAGCCGTATGAGATTACAACTTCTTTCAACTTGACAGCTGAAGATTTCAACAACGTTGTCAAGAAATTTAGTTTTGCTGCAGTGAATGGTCGTAAAGATCCTGCAAAAACATCCGAAGGACAGGCAAACGTATTGACCGATAATGACTGGGTGGCTATTTCCATTCATGGTAAAAAGAAAGCAGACGGTACGTTGGACGGACAGTATTTCAAACGCAATGACAATACAGCGTCTCTTGACACTTTGTTGTTCCAGAAAGTAGGAGCAAAGGATTCCACAGGCTTCCTGTATGTGGATACGGCAAATATTAATCCGACTCAGTCTATGAAGTTGGCTGTAGGTGACTCTGCATTCTTCCGCCGTGCTGCAGGAACAGCGTCTCCTTCTAACTACTACAAAGCAGGTCTTGACAGTTTGCATATGTTTGTCGTTTCTTACGATTATGTGACAGACTCTATGTCAATCAAGCCGGTAGCCACTCCGATCAAACTGAGTTCTCCGAATACAAACGGTGCTTCATGGTGGAACGCTGATGGACAGGAGAATGTAAAGACAGGATTAGGCGAAAACGGTTCTACAGAAGCTGTTGTTTGCTTGAGAGCATTGGATAATGTGACTGTTTTAGCTGTGGATTCAACATCTATGATTGACGCTGAAAATACCGGCCTTTCTTATGCCAACATCAAATCTCCGTTGCGCTCTGCTACTTTGGGTGGTGATGCTAAGATTGCAGCCGACAAGGTGTATTTCATCAAGTATGCAAACAAAGGTGACAACAAGGACAAATATGTAGTTGCCGGTGCTATTGTAAATGCTACTGAAAAGTCTTATAGCGACCATGCTTATGCTTATATGCCTTCTACTCAGTGGGTAGTTGAGGCTGGTACCGCCGATGGCTTGTATGTGATCAAGAACCGTGAGTTCCCGGCTATTAAATATTCCGGCGCGTTCAACAAGGTAAAAGATGCTGATGGCAAGGCTATTGCCGATACATATGTTGTCGGTAGCGACACGCTTCTGTTGGAAGACGCCAAGTGTGCAGTTGTTGAAGGCAAAATCACTGTAAATAAGAAGAACTACGCTACTACCGGTTATGGTTACTATGACCCGAAAGTTCTGGAAAACAAAACATTTAAGGTGGCTTCTGCTTCTCCTTTCATGAAAGATTTGTTTATGCAAGCTAAAGCTGATTCTACAATGAATTTGGCTGAAGATGATTATTTCTTCTACCTGAAAGATGTAAACAATGCAGCTTATGGCGCAACAGTTAAGGGTGTGGATTCTCTGTATCGTTACACATATAAGTTGGTAACAAAGAAGGGAGAGTTTGTTGCTCAGAAAGATAGTAAATATATCTTGACAAAAGACGCAGCAAACAAACCGTCTGTATTCTTCTTCAAGTCTTGGGGTGCAGCTGACAGCTACATGTTGATTGATACGACCGGTATTGGTGCTGCTACTGTAGATTGGAGCAAAGCTATTATCGTAAGCGTAAATGCTCAGAATGCAGAAATCTATCCTTCTTCTTTGACTGCTGCTAAGAGCGATTTGTTCACAGTAACAGAAAAGGCTGCTCCTTCAATGTTGTTCACAGATCCGACTCACCAGAATATCTATAATAACAACGACCGTCTGGCTGTTGGTAAGAACAATTTGGCTGTGATGGCTCAACCGGGTAACGACTTGAAGGCTGATGCTGACAAATTCGTAAATGACAACTTTACATTGTGGTTCGATACTGTAAACTACAAAGCTGATATCGAAGCTTCTTACTTCATTTCACAGGGTATCAAAGCCGCTGGCGAAGAAACAAAGGCTGAAGATGCTGTTGCTGAAAGATTATATCTGACAGTTGCAAGCAATGACTCTATTAAGAAATCAGATGATCTGGCCAAGTTATATACGTTAGATGGTGCTGCTCGCCTGTACTTCCGTACTGCTGCCCGCCATGGTGTAGATACTTTGATCGTAAATAACTTTGATGAAAAGGCTGGCGTTATGGCTCCTGATACAGTAGCTGCTGGTGCTAACGGAACTAAGCATTCTGCAGATGCCGCTAAGGGCTTGTTGCTGGGCGGTATCGATAACTTTAAGTTCCAATTCGAAGTAGTAGATGGTACCGATAATTATCTGATGAAATCTATGACAGGTAAATATGTCGTAAGTGTTAACGGCCTGTTAGTTGTTAAAGCTGATTCTGATGAAAATATGCTTGCTACTTTGAAAGCTCCTGATTATGCAACATCAAACGAAGCTGCTCCTTCCGTAACGGAAGTGAAAGTTATTGCTGCTAACGGTGGTGTTCAGATCATCGGTGCTGCCGGTAAGAAAGTTGTTGTAACTAACATCTTAGGCCAGGTAGTTGCTAACACAGTTCTTACTTCAAGCGACGCTGTAATCGCTGCTCCTGCCGGTGTAGTGGTTGTCGCTATCGAAGGCGAAGATGCTGTAAAAGCTATCGTTAAATAACTAAGGATATTATAAGAATAATTCTAAAACCGACCGCGCGGGTTTGTAGAGACGGACGGCCGTCCGTCTCGATCAACACCAATTACCCTGTGACAGGCGAACAAGCGGTCAAGTTTAATATTAATAATACTAAAGTATATTGAATTTAAAAAGTTCAATGTAGCCGGTAACCCTGTGAAGGACGAAAGCATACAAAAAAACAAGCCCCGGGAGATGGTAACACTTCCGGGGCTTTGTCGTTAGCCGGTATATCAGCGATACGATCTGCCACTACTGCCGGAAAGAAGAAGTGGCTTTCTTTCTGGTGCGCCTGATCAAAAGCGAACGTCAGGAATTTCTCGATTACTTGCATGACGAAACGATATTAGGGTAATTCCTGTATGAGATGGAATAGCAGATTAAAAAGGGCGGGCCTCTATTTGTATAGAAGGAATTAATTCCGTTTCTTTGTGGCAAAGATTTTTGGATATGGCAGACGAACAACAAATGGTGCTCCGCACGGAGGACCTCGTTAAGAAATATAAGACACGAACCGTTGTAAATCATGTTTCTATTAATGTGAAGCAAGGGGAGATCGTGGGATTGCTCGGACCGAACGGGGCGGGGAAAACGACTACGTTCTATATGACGGTTGGCTTGGTGACGCCCAACGAAGGAAAGATATTTCTGAACGATATGGAGATCACGAAGTTTCCGGTATATAAACGTGCCCGTAACGGTATCGGTTACCTGGCGCAGGAAGCTTCCATCTTCCGGAAAATGACGGTGGAAGATAATATCCGGTCCGTATTGGAAATGACGGAAACGACACCTGAATACCAGAAGGAGAAGCTGGAAAGCCTGATTGCCGAGTTTGGTTTGAACAAGGTGCGGAAAAACTTAGGTGACCAGTTGTCAGGAGGTGAACGGCGCCGTGCCGAGATTGCCCGCTGTCTGGCTATCGACCCGAAATTTATCATGCTCGACGAACCGTTTGCCGGAGTCGACCCGATTGCCGTACAGGATATCCAGAGCATCGTTGCCAAATTGAAACACAAAAATATCGGTATCCTGATTACCGACCACAACGTGTATGAGACGCTGAGTATTTGCGACCGTGCGTACCTTTTGTTTGAAGGAAAGGTGCTCTTTCAGGGAACAGCCGAGCAGTTGGCTGAGAACGAGATCGTACGCGAAAAATACCTGGGTAAAGACTTTGTGCTTCGCAAGAAAGACTTTTAGTTTTTGGCTGCCGTCAACTGTTTAATCTTTTTTGCACAGGCATAAAACAGGAACAACGAGATAATGGCTATGACGGTGTAAGGCAACAGGTTTTGCGCAGAGATATCGCCGGTGATAAATTCGTTGTCTTTGAGCTTGGCATCCGACATGCTTATTACGGCAAAAGCGTTGTTCGTAAAGTGGGCGAATACCGGTATCCAGATATTCCGTCCCCAGTAGAGCAGATAACCGAAATAAGCACCTAACAGCATACGGGGCAGGAAACCGAAAAACTGCATATGGAAGGCGCTGAAAAGAATTGCGGCGCTCCAGATGATAATATGGTGGTTACGTGTCCATCCTCCGATTACCCGTTGCACAGCTCCCCTGAAAAGAAATTCTTCCGTGATCCCGGCTGCAAGGGCGATGACAAGCAAATTGAACAATAACGTTACGATCCCTTTGCCTGCCAGCAGCATCAGTGTCAACTCTTCAGCGGTCTTTTCCTGCGCGCGCATCCAGTTTTCTACCGGTTCCATAAAAGACGGCAGTTCCATTTGTTTATTCAACAATCCGACCAGGCTGATGGAGGGAGAGAGCAGGAAGATACTGACCAGTGTGAGCAGCAGAATTTGTCCTTTGGGGATTTTGCCGATCGACAGATATTCTTTCGGATTGTTGCTGCAAGTCCAGGCCAGTGCTACGGCCGGAAACAGGAAAGTTCCGACAGCCGATATCAATTGCAAAAGGCGCATCATGTCGGGATATTGCATGATATCGGACTGGAAACCATACACCATATAGAATATTCCCATTGCGATCAGCGATGAGAAAATAGCCCCGAACAAAACCAGCAGGAGCAAGACGAACAGTTGAAAGAAAGCCGGTTTTCCGGCATATATACCTTTTAAGAACATACGTTTGGACATAAAAAAACTTCTGCTCAAAGATAAGCAGAAGTTTTTTATTTCTTTCCGGAAAAGTAATTATTTAGGACGAGCCTCTTTTACTACCATCTGACGGCCTTCGTATTCAGCTTCGTTTAATTCTTCGATAGCCTTCTTTGCGGCTGCATCGTCGGGCATTTCAACGAAAGCAAAACCTTTTGATTTGCCGGTTTCACGGTCTTTGATGATCTTTACGGAATCAACAGTACCGTATTCTTCCATTACTTGTTTCAAATCATCTTCCCGAACACGATAGTTCAGGTTTCCAACATAAATGTTCATAAAATAGAAAATTAAAAAAATAAAATTGTTACTTAATGAAAGAAGTAAACCGGAACTTCGTAACAGGTTGCCCTTTCATGTCACAAAGGAATACATTTATTTTAGATAAACAACATTTTAGCCGGGAAAAAATAATATTGCTCTTAAATTCATCTCGGTTATAACAAATTAAGCAAACAATTTGCGAGATTAAAAGAATAAGTCTAATTTTGCACCCTAAAATTCGAACAAGACTATTAATTAAATAAATCATTCAGAATGAACGTTTCGCTTAAAAACATTGATGCCACAAAAGGCATTGTGAAATTAGAAATAGTGAAAGCTGACTATGCTGAAAAGGTCGAAAAGAGCCTTCGCAGCTTCCGTCAGAAAGCAAATGTGCCTGGTTTCCGTAAAGGTATGGTGCCGATGGGTATGGTGAAAAAGATGTATGGAAAGCATGTGTTGGTGGAAGAAATCAACAAATTGGTTTCTGAAAACCTGTACAACTATATCCGTGAAAATAACCTGAACATTTTGGGCGAACCGCTGCCTAACGAGACTGAACAGAAAGAAATCAACTTTGATACTCAGGAAGAGTTCGAATTTTGTTTCGACGTTGCTTTGGCTCCGGAAATCAAGCTTGAACTGTCCAAGAATGATAAAGTTCCTTACTATCAGGTGAATATCGACGACGACATGATCGGCAAGCAGGTTGAAGCTTACCAGGCTAATTTCGGCTCTTATGACGAAGTTGACGATGTGGAAGAAAAAGACCTGATAAAAGGTACTGTAGCTGAGCTGGAAAACGGTTCTCCGAAAGAAGGCGGTATTGTTGTTGAAGACGCAGTCCTGATGCCTATGTATATTAAGGATGAAGCAGAAAAGGCTAAATTCTTGGGTGCAAAGAAAAATACGGTTGTCGTGTTCAACCCGAACAAGGCTTATGAAGGTGCAGAAGCTGAAATCGCTTCATTCCTGAAGGTAGAGAAAGAGGCTGTTGCCGGCATCACAGGTGACTTTAGCTTCGAAATCAAGGAAGTGACTCGTCATAAAAACGCAGAACTGAACCAGGAATTGTTCGACAAAGTATTCGGAGAAGGTGTAGTTACCAGCGAAGAAGAATTTAAGAACAAGATCCGTGAAGCGTTGGCTGAACAGTTCACTCCGCAGAGCGACTTCAAGTTCCTGACCGATACACGTGATATTTTGGTTAAGAAAGCCGGAGAACTGGCTTTTGCCGAAGACCTGTTGAAACGTTGGTTGCTGGTTGCAAACGAAAAGAATACAAAAGAAAAGATCGACGAAGAATATCCGCAGATCGTGGAAGACCTGAAATATCACCTGATCAAGGAAAATCTGGTGAAAGAAAACGGTCTGAAGGTTGAAGATGCCGATATCGAAAACTTCGCTAAACGTGTGGCTAAAGCCCAGTTCGCACAGTACGGAATGCTTTCTGTACCTGAAGATGTGCTGGCTAACTATGCGAAGGACATTTTGAAGAATAAACAAACCTTGCAGAATATCATCGACCGTGCTGTCGAAGAAAAACTGGCTGGTTGGTTGAAGGAACAGGTTGAGCTGGATGTTAAGGAAGTATCAGCCGACGAGTTCAATAAACTTTTTGAAGAATAATATCCCCTGAAAAAGCAGCTCCGGCTGCTTTTTTCTTCTAAAAAGGGCTTTCTCTCGAAAAAATATCTTACCGGATTGCAAATAAGTTGTTTCTTTCAGAAATTTATTTATAACTTTGTTTTTCCGATAAGTAAGAGGGGAATCCCTTTTTTTATGACTTTTCGGTAATACAAATAAGACTATAGATTATGGAAGATTTCAGAAAGTATGCAACGAAGCATTTAGGGATGAGCAGTAATGCGCTGGACAGTTATATGAACATAACCAGCAGTTACATCTCTCCGACGATTATCGAAGAGCGCCAATTGAACGTTGCTCAGATGGACGTTTTTTCACGGTTGATGATGGACCGTATTATATTTTTAGGTACACAAGTTGACGATTATACGGCCAATGTAATCCAGGCACAGTTGTTGTATCTGGACTCCAGTGATCCTGGTAAAGATATTTCAATTTATATCAATTCGCCGGGCGGTTCCGTCTATGCCGGATATGGCATCTATGACACCATGCAGTTTATCAGCAGTGACGTATCGACAATCTGTACGGGTATGGCAGCTTCATTTGCAGCCGTATTGCTGGTGGCCGGAACAAAAGGCAAACGTATGGCATTGCCCCATTCCCGCGTGATGATTCACCAACCGTTAGGTGGTGCTCAGGGACAGGCCTCGGATATCGAGATTACGGCGCGTGAAATCCTGAAAGTAAAGAAAGAACTGTACACGATCATATCGACCCATTCCGGTCAGCCGTATGAAAAGGTAGAACACGACAGTGACCGTGACTACTGGATGACAGCGGAAGAAGCGTTGGCTTACGGTATGGTGGACAAGGTTCTGGTACGTAACAAATAATATTAATGCAGGGGCAAGGTAAGCTTGCCCTTTAAAAAAACAAATACGGAATGGCCAAAACAGGCGATAGCTGTACGTTTTGCGGGCGCAGTAGCCGGGATGTTAATATGCTGATTAACGGAATTTCCGGCGCTATCTGTGATGAATGTGCACAGCAGGCGTACGAAATAGTAAAAGAACAAATGCCCGGTAAAAAGAGCTCTTTCGGATTAAGCCAGGGAGAGTTGCCGAAACCGGAAGATATTAAGGCTTTCCTGGATCAATATGTAATAGGGCAAGACGATGCCAAACGTTACCTGTCGGTTGCCGTTTATAACCACTATAAGCGTTTGATCCAGAAAGTGACATCGGATGATGTCGAGATCGAGAAATCGAATATTATTATGGTGGGTGCTACGGGTACCGGTAAAACGTTATTGGCCCGTACGATCGCCAAATTGCTTCATGTCCCGTTTGCTATTGTCGATGCAACGGTGTTGACGGAAGCCGGTTATGTAGGGGAGGATATAGAAAGTATTTTGACCCGTTTGTTGCAGGCAGCCGATTATGATGTGGATGCGGCGCAACGCGGTATCGTATTTATCGACGAAATAGACAAGATTGCCCGCAAGAGCGATAATCCTTCCATTACACGTGATGTCAGTGGTGAAGGTGTACAGCAGGGATTGCTGAAACTGCTGGAAGGTTCCATCGTGAACGTGCCTCCCCAGGGTGGCCGTAAGCATCCGGAACAGAAGATGATTGCTGTGGATACCAAAAATATCCTGTTTGTATGTGGTGGCGCTTTCGACGGAATAGAGAAGAAAATCGCCCAGCGTTTGAATACCCGTGTAGTTGGATACGCCGCAAACGAAAACACAGCACAGGTTGACCGTAACAATCTGCTGAAATATATTACGCCTACCGATTTGAAGTCGTTTGGTCTGATTCCTGAGATCATCGGACGTCTGCCCATCCTGACGTATTTGAATCCGTTGGATAGAAGTACGCTCCGGAATATCCTGACGGAGCCGAAGAACTCCATTATCAAACAATACATCAAATTGTTCGATATGGATGATATAAAGCTGACGTTTGATGAGGACGTGTTCGAATTTATTGTCGATAAGGCACTCGAATTTAAGTTGGGAGCACGTGGTCTGCGTTCCATTGTAGAGGCTGTGATGATGGATGCCATGTACAGTATGCCGTCTGCAAAAAAGAAGACACTCCATGTTACGTTGGAGTATGCGAAGGATAAGTTTGAAAAGTCGGACGTAAACCGTCTGCAGGTGGTCTGATCGGCGGTTTTTAAAATATTAATTAGTATGGCAAAGAAGGATAATTTGACAGAGGCGCTCAAAAAACATTTTGGTTTGGTACCTTTAAAGGTAATCAGAGAGCGATCATCGAAAATGTGCTGGCAGGAAACGATACCTTTGTGTTGATGCCGACCGGAGGAGGAAAGTCTTTGTGTTACCAATTGCCTTCTCTGATGATGCAGGGGACGGCCATTGTGATTTCTCCCTTGATAGCCCTGATGAAAAACCAGGTGGATGCCATGCGTAACTTCAGTGAGGAAGACGGGGTGGCTCATTTCATCAACTCCTCTCTGAACAAGTCGGCTATAGATCAGGTGAAAGATGATATCAGAAGCGGCCGTACCAAGTTGCTTTATGTGGCCCCGGAGTCTCTGACAAAGGAAGAGAATGTCGAATTTTTGCGTCAGGTCAATATTTCGTTTTATGCCGTGGACGAAGCGCATTGTATTTCAGAGTGGGGACATGACTTCCGGCCGGAATACCGTCGTATCCGCCCGATCATAAACGAAATCGGCAAACGTCCGTTAATAGCCCTGACTGCTACGGCAACGCCAAAAGTGCAGCACGATATCCAGAAAAACCTGGGAATGATCGATGCTTCAGTTTTCAAATCATCCTTCAACCGTTCTAATCTGTATTATGAGATTCGTCCGAAAACGGCGAATATCGACCGTGAGATCATTAAATATATTAAGTCCAACGAGGGAAAATCAGGTATTATTTATTGTCTGAGCCGTAAGAAGGTGGAAGAGTTTGCCGATATCCTGAAAGCAAACGGCATTAAGGCGTTGCCTTATCATGCCGGTATGGATTCGCAGCAACGTTCGTCCAACCAGGATGCATTCCTGATGGAAAAAGCGGATGTGATTGTGGCGACTATTGCTTTCGGTATGGGAATCGATAAACCGGATGTACGCTATGTCATTCATTACGATATACCGAAAAGCCTCGAAGGATATTACCAGGAAACCGGACGTGCCGGCCGTGATGGTGGCGAGGGGCAGTGCATTGCTTTTTATGCATACAAAGACTTGCAGAAATTAGAAAAGTTCATGCAGGGGAAGCCGGTTGCGGAGCAGGAAATCGGAAAGCAATTATTGCTGGAAACTGCCGCTTACGCCGAAACTTCCGTATGTCGACGGAAAGTATTGTTGCACTACTTCGGTGAAGAGTACCTGGAAGATAATTGTGGAAATTGTGATAATTGTTTGAACCCCAAAAAGAAAGTGGAAGCAAAAGAATTATTAAGCGCCGTACTGGAAGTTATTGGTACGTTAAAGGAAAAGTTTAAGGCAGAATATATCGTCAACATGTTGGTTGGCAACGAAACCTCCGAAATTCAATCTTACAAACACAACGAACTGGAAGTTTTCGGCTCCGGTTCGGATGAAGAAGAGAAAACATGGAATGCTGTTATCCGTCAGGCTCTGATCGCCGGGTATCTGGCTAAAGACATTGAAAACTACGGACTGCTGAAGATTACGGAAAAAGGAAAAGAGTTTATAAAAAAGCCGGTCTCTTTCAAGATTACGGAAGACAACGAATTTGACGAAGAGGAAGAAGAGGTTCCGGTACGCGGCGGGGCTACCTGTGCTGTCGACCCGATCCTTTATTCGATGATGAAGGATTTGCGTAAGAAGCTGTCGAAACGCCTGGAGGTTCCTCCTTTCGTGATTTTCCAGGACCCGTCTTTAGAAGCGATGGCAACGACTTATCCGGTGACATTGGATGAGTTGCAGAACATCCCGGGAGTGGGTGCCGGTAAGGCAAAGAGATATGGCAAGGAGTTTGTCGAGCTGATTAAGAAACATGTGGAAGAAAATGAGATCGAACGTCCCGAAGACCTTCGTGTGCGTACGGTTGCCAATAAGTCCAAACTGAAAGTTTCAATCATCCAGCGTATCGACCGCAAGGTGGCGTTGGACGAGATCGCGATGACGAACGGACTGGAGTTTAACGAACTGCTGGACGAAATCGAAGCGATCGTTTATTCCGGAACCCGTATCAATATCGACTATTTCCTGAACGACGTGATGGATGAAGATCATATCGAAGATATTTACGAATACTTCAAGGATTCGGAAACGGATGATCTGGAAGATGCTATTGAAGAATTGGGAGGCGATTATACCGAAGAAGAAATTCGTTTGGTCCGTATCAAGTTCCTGTCTGAAATGGCGAACTGATTAATAATTATTTAAAGTATAAGTTTATGTCATTTATAGCAGACAGAGTAGTGATGGACGGGTTGACATTCGACGATGTATTGTTGATTCCGGCCTATTCGGAAGTACTTCCCCGTAATGTCGATCTGACTACGAAGTTTTCCCGTAACATCTCTTTGAATATCCCGATGGTTTCGGCTGCGATGGATACGGTTACCGAAGCGAAGATGGCGATTGCCATTGCCCGCGAAGGCGGTATCGGTGTTATTCATAAGAATATGACGATTGCCGAACAGGCAAAGCAGGTTCAGAGTGTGAAACGGGCCGAGAACGGCATGATCTATGATCCCGTTACCATCACAAGAGGCAAGACCGTTGGGGATGCTTTGGGGATGATGAAGGAGTATAAGATCGGAGGGATTCCTGTGGTGGATGAAGCCGGTTGCCTGGTCGGGATCGTGACGAACCGTGACTTGCGGTTCGAAAGAGACATGAACCGTTCGATCGACGAGGTGATGACAAGGGAGAACCTGATTGTGGCGGACCAGTCGACAGACCTGGAAGCGGCAGCCAGCATCCTGCAGCAGCACAAGATCGAGAAACTGCCGGTAGTGGACCACCATAATAAACTGGTCGGCCTGATTACCTATAAAGATATAACGAGGGCAAAAGACAAACCGACCGCTTGCAAGGACTCAAAAGGCCGTTTGCGTGTAGCTGCCGGTGTCGGCGTTACGTTCAACACGTTTGAACGGGTTGCCGCTTTGGTGGAAGCCGGTGCGGATGCGCTGGTGATCGATACGGCCCACGGGCACTCCAAAGGGGTTGTCGACGTGTTGAAGCAGATCAAAGCCCAATATTCGCAAATCGACTGTGTCGTGGGAAACATAGCGACAGGCGATGCGGCCCGGTATCTGGTGGAAGCCGGGGCGGATGCCGTAAAAGTCGGGATCGGTCCGGGTTCTATCTGTACGACCCGTGTGATTGCAGGTGTCGGTGTGCCCCAGCTGTCAGCCATCTATGAGGTGGCAAAGGCGTTGAAGGATACGGAAGTCCCGTTGATTGCAGACGGAGGCTTGCGCTATTCCGGTGATATCGTGAAAGCGATTGCCGCCGGCGGCTCGTCGGTCATGATGGGTTCGTTGTTGGCCGGTGTGGAAGAGTCGCCGGGTGAGACGATCATCTTCAACGGGCGTAAGTTCAAGTCTTATCGTGGCATGGGTTCGCTGGAAGCCATGCAGAAAGGTTCGAAAGACCGCTATTTCCAGGATGTGGAAGACGATGTGAAGAAGCTGGTTCCCGAAGGTATTGCCGCGCGTGTGCCGTACAAAGGCTCGCTGTATGAGGTGATCTACCAGATGGTAGGCGGTCTGCGTGCAGGGATGGGGTATTGCGGAGCACACAATATCGACGAACTGCATTCGGCCCGGTTTACCCGTATCACGAATGCCGGTGTGCTGGAAAGCCATCCGCATGATGTGGCGATTACGCAGGAAGCGCCGAATTACAGCCGTGGAGAATAAGAAAGTCATATGACCTGTATTATAAAAAACACTAATTTAATTGGATAGCATACTTTTCTTGCCTGCTCTCCGTTAGATTAGTGTTATTTTTGTAATGTATATCGTGATATGATAAAAGGAGGATTAATGAAGAAGTTACTTGTATTATCTTTGGTATTCGCTTGTATGACAGGACATGCCCAGATCCCGGCCGATTCAGTTGTGATGACGGTTGCCGGAAAGCAGATCCCGTTGGATGAATTTATTTTTATTGCACAAAAGAATAGCGAAGTTAATTTGTCAGACCAGAAGTCCGTGAATGCCTATGTGGAGTTGTTTAAGAACTTCAAGCTGAAAGTGGCGGAAGCGGAAGAACAGGGCCTGGACAAGACAAAGGCGTTCAAAGACGAATTGGACGGCTATCGCGCTCAGTTGACTTCGAGTTATTTGTCGGATAAAGAAGGTGAAGAGGCTGCAGTGCATGCCGTGTACGATCGCTATGGCGAGGTGCTCGAATTAAGTCACATCTTATTCCGCTTGCCGGCGCGTACCTTGTCGAAAGATACGGTTGCCGTTTATCAGAAAGCGATGCAGGCTTACGAGCGCATTCAGAAAGGGGAGGACTTTGCCGCTGTAGGTGAGGAACTGAAAGAAGCCGACAAAGAAAATGTCGGTTATGAGTATGTCCATTGCCTGCTGCCGATGCAGACGGTCAAAGCCTTTGAGAATGTCGCCTATTCCATGCCGGTAGGGGCTATATCCAAGCCGGTGCGTACGACGATGGGTTTCCATCTGATAAAGATACATAGCCGTAAGCCGAATCCCGGTCTGGTGCGTGTGGCGCATATCCTGATCCCGTTTCCGGCGGACTCGGTGAAGCAGGATGAAGCAGAGGTGTTGGCGCGTGCGGAAGAAGTTTACCGGAAAGCAAAAGAAGGAGCCGACTTTGCCGAGTTGGCAAAAGAATATTCATCGGATACCGGCTCTGCCAAAAGGGGTGGCGAACTGCCCGCTTTCGGTGTCGGCGAGATGGTAGAACCGTTCGAAGCGGCTGCTTTTGCATTGAATACGCCGGGGGAATTGTCCCGTCCGGTGAAAACGCGTTTCGGCTATCATATCATTAAGTTGATCGAGAAGAAAGGAATGCCTGCTTTCGATGAAAAGAAAAAAGGTTGGTCACGCCAGATGGCACAAGGCGAACGCAACTTTGAATATTACGGTGCCTTTGATGAACGGATGAAGAAAGAGTACGGATATAAATTCTATCCCGAAGCCTATGCGGAATTGCAGGCGCTTTGCAATGACTATTTCCCGTCCGATCCGGCTTTCTACGAGAAGGCGAAGGATATGAACAAGACATTGTTCCATCTTAACGGTACGGATTTCCCGCAGAGCGAGTTCGCTTATTACATCCAGCGTTGCCCGTTCTCCACAAAATCCTATGCCGGAGATTTTATGCAGGAAGTGTACGATCTTTTCATCCGTGATATCGTAACGACAGCAGAGCGTAAGAATCTGACGACAAAGCATCCTGAATTTAACCTGTTGATGCAGGAATACCGGGATGGCATCCTGTTGTTTGATATTAGCAATAAGGAAGTCTGGAACAAGCCGATGAATGAGCAGGCTCAGGCAGAAGCCGCTTGGATCGAGCGTTTGAACCAGAAATATCCGGTGACGGTAAACAAGAAATTGCTGAAGAAGATCGATAAAAAGATAAAGAAATAATAAAGAGAAAGTTATATGAGATATTGCTTCATTTTTATAGCATTCGTATCTTTGCTGTGTTCTTGCAAGAAGACACAGTCTTCCGATGATGCGGATGTACTGGTAAGAGTGAAGGACCGGGTTCTCGAGCGTTCGGAGGTCAAAAAGCAGATCCCGCGCGGACTCTCGTCGGCTGACAGCCTGTTGCTTGGCGAAAGCTGGAAAAGAAATGGGTGAAAGACGCTTTGGTTTACGAGGTGGCACAGCGTAACCTGGAAGGAAAAGATAAAGAAGAAGTGGACAAGCTGGTGGAGGAATACCGCCATTCGCTGATCCGCTACCGCTATCAGGAACAACTGGTAAGGGAAAGGCTTTCATCCGAGTTCCAGGAAAGTGACAAGTTGAGCTATTACGAAGAGAACCAGAAAAAGTTTGTATTGGACAAGGCTTTGGTGAAAGGCTTGTTCCTGAAAATCCCGGTGGACGCCCCCGGGCTTTCTGATGTAAAAGGATGGTATAGATCGACATCTGAGGCTTCTTTAGAAAAAATTGAGAAGTATAGTGTGCAGAATGCCAGTATTTATGACTACTTTTACGACAAATGGGTGGACTTCGACCAGGTGATGGATAATATTCCTGTCCGGGTGTCGAACGCAAACGACTTCCTGAAGGCGAATAAATTTGTGGAAGCGACCGATAGTACGTATTGCTATCTGTTGAATATCAAAGAGTATTTGCCCGTAGGTAGTGTGGCTCCCTACGATTACGCCAGTCCGCAGATTGTGGAGATGCTGACTAATTTGCGTAAGGTGGAGTTTTTGAGGAAATTTGAAGAAGAATTATATAATGATGCAGTCAGGCGAGGTGATGTTCAGTTTTACACGGAACCCTGATTGGTAACTTATTTATAAATAGTACATGATGAAAAAGATTTTAACAGTATTCATTCTTGCCTGCTTATCCTGTGTTGTTTATGCACAGGATAATGTGATTGATGAGATAGTGTGGGTGGTAGGAGATGATGCAATTCTGCGTTCGGATGTGGAAAGCCAGCGTTTGTACTTACAGAACGAGGGGCAGCGTCTGGATGGAGACCCCTATTGTGTGATTCCGGAACAGATGGCCATCCAGAAATTGTATCTGAACCAGGCAAAGATCGATAGTGTGGAAGTAAGTGAAAGCCAGGTGATCCAGGAAGCGGACCGTTGGGTAAACTATGCGATCAACCAGAGTGGTTCAAGAGAAAAGCTGGAGGAGTATTTCAATAAAAGGATTTCCGAAATAAAGGAAGAAAAAAAGGAACAGCTTATGGAGCAGCAAACGGTGCAGCAGATGCAGCGCCAGTTGATCGGTGAGATCAAGCTGACCCCTTCCGAAGTCCGCAAATACTACAACCAGCTGTCCAAGGACAGTCTGCCTAATATCCCGACAACAGTGGAAGTGCAGGTTATCACAATGGAACCGAAGATTCCGTTTGAAGAAACGGATGCGATCAAGGCTCGTTTGCGCCAGTACACGGAAGAGATCAACAGTGGACAGAAAGAGTTCTCGACAGTGGCACGCCTCTATTCCGAAGACCCGGGATCGTCTGTCCGTGGTGGCGAGTTGGGCTTTATGAGTAAGATGGACTTGTTGCCGGAATTTGCTAATGTCGCTTTCAACTTGAACGATCCGAAGAAGATTTCCCAGATTGTACAGACCGAATATGGTTTTCACATTATCCAGTTGATCGAAAAGCGTGGCGACCGTATCAACTGCCGCCATATCCTGTTGAAGCCGAAAGTGTCGGATAAGGAATTGAACGAATGTTTGACCCGTATGGATTCGCTCTACACGGACTTGACGGCTAAGAAATTTACATTCGAAGAAGCGGCAACCTTTATCTCTGCCGATAAGGATACAAGAAACAACAAAGGTTTGATGGTAAACCCGAAATTTGAAAGCAACAATCACGGAACGCCGAAGTTTGAGATGTCCGAGCTGCCGCAGGAAATTGGTAAGATGGTTTATACCATGCAGGTTGGCGAAATCTCCAAACCTTTTACGATGATTAACGACAAGCAGAAAGAAGTGGTTGCTATCGTAAAGTTGAAATCCAGAGTAGAGCAGCATAAGGCAAATATCTCGGACGACTATCAGGCTTTGAAGGCAATCGTCGAAGCTCGGAAGCGTGAAGAATTGTTGAATAACTGGATTGTTAAGAAGCAGAAAAGTACATATGTACGCATCAGTGAAGGCTGGCGTAATTGTGACTTCAAGTTCCCTGGCTGGGTTAAAGAATGAAGACGGTAAAGAAATTTGTTTTCACATCTCTGTTTTTTCTCTGTACGGTCTGCGCTTTTGCACAGACCCAGGATACCATTGTCGTCTCTGCACAAAATATAACAGTCGCTCCGCCGGACAGTTTGTTGGCCGGCGATAGCTTGCAGGTTGCAGATAGCTTGCTTGTTACTGATACCGTTCCGGTAAAGAAGACAAAAATTTATTTGGAACATACGAATACGCTGTCGTTTGACAAGGATATCATGCCCGATGCGCAAATCCTGAACGGGGATGTCTGTTTCCGGCACGACAGTTCGTATATGTATTGCGACAGCGCTTACTTTTTTGAGCAGGCCAATTCGCTCGAAGCATTCAGCAATGTCCGGATGGAGCAGGGAGACACCTTGTTCGTCTATGGCGATTACCTGTTTTATGACGGTAATACGCAAATAGCCTACCTGCGCGAGAATGTCCGGATGGAGAACGGGGAGGTGACGCTTTTTACGGACAGTCTCAACTATGAGCGTATTCCAAATATCGGTTATTATTTCGAGGGAGGGATGATTGTCGATTCTCTCAATCAGCTTACCTCTTTCTACGGGCAATATTCTCCGGATACAAAACTGGCTATCTTTAATGACAGTGTGCAACTCGAGAATCCCGATTTCACGTTGTACTCCGATACCTTGAATTACGATACGGAATCGAAGATCGCAACTATCCTGGGGCCGTCTGTCATTGTTTCGGACAGCGGCACGATCCATACTTCGCGCGGTTGGTATGATACGCAAAACAATACCTCCCTTTTGCTTGACCGCTCGCAGGTGGAGTCGGGTGAAAAGATACTGATCGGTGACTCCATCTTCTATAACCGGGATTCGGGTATGGGGGAAGTTTACGGTAATATGCTCCTGATTGATACGGCGCAACATGTGACCCTGGAAGGCAATTACGGCTATTATAACGAACAGACCGGCTATGCATTTGCAACTGACAGTGCCCGTTTCCTTGAATATTCGCAAGGTGATACGCTTTTCCTGCATGCCGATACCTTACAGATGATGACGGTCGACTCGGCTTACCGGGAGATCAAAGCCTATTACGGTGTCCGTTTCTACCGGACCGATATGCAGGGAGTTTGTGACTCCATGCAGTTTAATACGCGTGACTCTGTATTATATATGTACACGGAACCGGTTATCTGGAACGAACAATACCAGTTGTACGGCGATACGATTGCTATTTATATGAACGACAGTACGATCGAGTACGCCCATGTGATCCAGTTCGCTTTCGCCGCCCAGCATGTCGACTCGACTTATTATAACCAGCTGAAAGGGAACGACCTGAAAGCCTATTTCGAAGGGCAGGCACTCAGCCGGATCGATGTGGCGGGAAATGCCGAGTCTATTTTTTATCCTTTGGAAAAAGACGGGGCAAAGGTGGGCATGAATCAAACGAAGAGCGGTTTTCTGACTATTTGGGTGAAAGAAAACAAGCTGGACCGATTGAAGCTCTGGCCGCAGGTGACAGCCGATATGACGCCGATCCCGGACTTGAGGCCCGATCAGAAAATGCTGAAAGATTTCTACTGGTTCGACTATCTGCGTCCGAAGGATAAGTATGATATTTACCAGGTGGTGAAAAGAAAAGCGGCAGAGTCACCCAAGAGAAGCAATAAATTTGTACATTAGCACAGTATTTATAAACAATAAAAGACTATGGCGTTATTCTCATTTTATAATGTACGGAAACCTCGCCAATTCGAGCACAAGCCGATCTATTGGGATCCTCATAAAGAGGCGATGGAAGATCGTATCCGCAAGGTGAAGCGAGAGATTGGGATGGACGGTGAACTGTCGATCGACGATTACAAAGCTGAGATCAAAGGCAGTTTTGTCGAAGGAACTTCCCATTTGAAAAAGAGCCGCGACAATGGACATGATTCCCGTAGTCGTACCTATAAGAATGTAAAACTGTTATTGGCTGCCGCTATTTTAGTCGGCATATTCTGGTATTTGTTCATGTAATGAGCGATATAATACATTTACTTCCCGACAGTATTGCCAATCAGATAGCGGCAGGCGAGGTGATCCAACGTCCTGCCTCTGTTGTGAAGGAGCTGGTGGAGAATGCGGTTGATGCCGGTGCCGGACATATTCAGGTGAATATCAAGGATGCCGGCCGTACATTGGTCCAGGTGATCGATGACGGGAAAGGTATGTCCGAGACGGATGCCCGCATGGCTTTCGAACGGCATGCAACGTCTAAGATTTCTTCTGCCGACGATCTATTCTCTTTGCATACGATGGGTTTCCGCGGCGAGGCGCTTGCTTCGATCGTGGCTGTCTCGCAGGTTGAGCTTCGTACACGCCTGAAGGGAACGGAGCTGGGTTCGCATCTTGTCTTTTCCGGTTCTAACCTGGAAAGCATCGAGCCGGATGCCTGTAACGAGGGGAGTATATTTTCTGTCAAGAATCTTTTCTTTAATGTCCCGGCACGTCGCAAGTTCCTGAAATCGAACGAGACGGAGTTCCGGAATATCATCAATGAATTTGAACGGATTGCCCTGGTGAATCCGCAGGTCGCCTTGTCTCTCTATCATAACGATACGGAGATTTTCAACCTGCCGGAGTCCGGCTTGAGGCAACGTATTATTAATGTATATGGCAAGACGCTGAACCAAAAGCTGCTTTCGGTGGATGCCCAAAGTTCGTTAGTTACGGTTTCCGGCTTTGTCGGCCGTCCCGATTCGGCCAAGAAACGCGGAGCCTTGCAATATTTCTTTGTGAACGGACGCTTCATGAAGCACCCGTATTTCCACAAAGCCGTGATGCAGGCCTATGAACAATTGATCCCGCAAGGCGAACAGCCAAACTATTTTATCTATTTCACGCTCGATCCCTCCACGATAGATGTGAATATACATCCGACCAAAACGGAGATCAAGTTTGAAAACGAACAACCGATCTGGCAAATCCTGATGGCGGCAACCCGCGAAGCGCTGGCCAAATCGAGCGCTATCCCAACAATCGACTTCGATGTGGAGGGCGCTATCAACATCCCGGTCTATAATCCTGTCAAGGAGACTGCTTCTTATAAAGCTCCCCGTGTACAGGTGGATGCCGGCTATAATCCATTTGAATCCTCTTCCTATAAGAAACCTGAGTTCGACTGGTCCAAGCTCTATCAGGATTTTGAGGAAGACCGTTCTGCTGTCAGCCAGGACCCGGATTTGACGGATACCCTGCTGCCGGACCTCTCGGAACCTGTGGCCGATGTCGGTGAAGCGGCTGCGTCGGACTCTTCTACAGGTCTGTTTAATGATGTGTCTAATCCCTGCTATCAGTATAAAGGGAAGTATATCATTACGTCGCTGAAGTCCGGTCTGGCTCTGATCGATCAGCATCGTGCCCATGTCCGCATCCTCTTCGACCAATATATCACGAATATACGCCAGCAGAAAGGCGCCTCCCAACAGATGCTTTTCCCGGAAGTAGTGGAGTTTACGACTGCCGAGGCGGCTGTCTTGCCGTCTTTGCTGGATGATATGCACTTCATCGGTTTTGAGTTGACCCATCTGGGGAACAACAGTTATGCCATCAACGGCATGCCTGCCGGTATCGAGAATCTGGATACGGTAGCTCTGGTGCGCGACATGGTCAGCCGCGCCATTGAAACAGGCTGTGAGGTACATGAGGAAATTTGTGAATCGCTGGCGCTTTCCCTGGCAAAAGCTGCAGCTATCCGCCCCGGCAAAGTCCTTTCCGCCGAAGAAATGGATAACCTGATCGCAACTCTTTTCTCCTGTCCGGATTCTAACTTGACTCCCGACGGCAAGACGATCATCTCGCTATTGACGGATGATGAGCTGGAAAAACGCTTCAAGTAATTATTGATATAGGACTCTTTATACGGACTGCAGTCCGTTTGCGATTCGATGGGCATCGGCTGCAACTTCGATGGGCATCGGCTGCAACTTCGATGGGCATCGAATCGCAAACGCTAAAGGAGCGGAAGCTTAACGAATGTCTCCTTCTTGATGAAATAATTGTTAATTATCTGTAAATGGATAAAAGGTTGGTCTTGTGATACGGGAACAAATGCGTAACTTTGCACCGTTTTTAGCGCGAAGTGTATAATAAAGTGGACTTAAATGATTGATAGTCCGAAAAGAATGCGTACCTTTGCAGCTCAAAATAAAGAAATAGATAATTATAATAATAACACATTCAAAGTTTAAAAAAGAAAAGAAATGCCTACAATTCAGCAATTAGTTAGAAAAGGAAGGGAAACTTTGGTGGAAAAGGGTAAATCACCCGCATTGGATTCATGTCCGCAGAGACGTGGCGTTTGCGTTCGTGTTTACACTACAACTCCGAAGAAACCTAACTCTGCAATGCGTAAAGTAGCGAGAGTACGTTTGACAAATGGAAAAGAAGTAAACTCTTACATTCCGGGAGAAGGACACAACTTGCAGGAACACTCAATCGTACTGGTACGTGGTGGTCGTGTGAAAGACCTTCCTGGTGTACGTTATCACATTGTACGTGGAACCTTGGATACTGCAGGCGTAAACGGACGTACTCAGAGACGTTCCAAATACGGCGCTAAACGCCCGAAACCGGGACAGGCAGCTGCAGCAGCTAAAGGAAAGAAGAAGTAATTAGTTACATCCCTTCAAACTGAGAATTTAAATTTAAGTATTAAAGCTGGTTTGAGTTATTTGGATAGGCTATAGGTTGAGTAAATGGTTCAGCGGAACCGTTGAAGACGCATAAAAGGCAACCAAGAAACAAGAACGAAATTTTTGAAAACAAAATGAGAAAAGCAAAACCAAAGAAAAGACAGATCCTTCCGGATCCTGTTTTCGGTGATGTTAAGGTTACGAGATTCGTTAACCATTTGATGTATGACGGCAAGAAAAATACTGCCTTCGAAATTTTCTATTCCGCTTTGGAAACAGTTAAGGCC
The DNA here is from genome assembly GCF_003477465.1 of Parabacteroides sp. AF48-14. NCBI lineage: Bacteria > Pseudomonadati > Bacteroidota > Bacteroidia > Bacteroidales > Tannerellaceae > Parabacteroides > Parabacteroides sp. AF48-14. The sequence goes on along the minus strand of NZ_QUDI01000014.1, from coordinate 17,626 downwards.
AAATTGCCTAACGAAGAAAAGTCCGCTCTCGAAATTTGGAAAGCTGCACTCGACAATATTACTCCTCAAGTCGAAGTGAAATCCCGCCGTGTTGGTGGTGCTACTTTCCAGGTACCTACTGAAATCCGCCCCGATCGTAAAGAATCAATTTCAATGAAGAACCTGATCATCTTCTCACGCAAGAGAGGTGGTAAGACTATGGCTGACAAGCTGTCTGCAGAGATTGTAGATGCTTACAACAACCAGGGTGGCGCATTCAAAAGAAAAGAAGATATGCACCGTATGGCTGAAGCTAACCGTGCATTCGCTCACTTCAGATTTTAATTTATCAATTATTTAGGAGATAATAAAAAAGATGGCAACAAAAGCTGACGAACAATTAAAGTATACCAGAAACATCGGTATCATGGCGCACATCGATGCAGGAAAGACTACGACTTCAGAGCGTATCCTTTTCTACACAGGTCTGACTCACAAGATTGGTGAAGTTCACGACGGTGCTGCAACAATGGACTGGATGGAACAGGAGCAGGAACGCGGTATCACAATTACCTCTGCTGCAACTACGACTTTCTGGAACTACGCTAATGATAAATATAAGATTAACTTGATTGACACTCCGGGACACGTTGACTTCACTGTCGAAGTAGAACGTTCACTGCGTATCCTGGATGGTGCTGTTGCTGCTTTCTGTGCTGTAGGTGGTGTTGAACCGCAGTCTGAAACAGTATGGCGTCAAGCTGATAAATATAACGTACCCAGAATTGGTTATGTAAATAAAATGGACCGTTCCGGCGCAAACTTCTTCGAAGTAGTTCGTCAGGTAAAGGATGTTTTAGGTGCTAATCCTTGTCCGATTCAGATACCTATCGGTGCAGAAGAAACTTTCAAAGGCGTAGTCGACCTGGTTACGATGAAGGCTATTTTCTGGCACGATGAAACAATGGGTGCTGAATATTCTGTTGAAGAAATTCCGGCAAACCTGAAGGATGAAGCGGAAGAATGGAGAGACAAGATGCTCGAAGTTTTGGCTGAATGCGACGATGCTTTGATGGAGAAATATTTCGACGATCCTTCTACTATTACAGAAGATGAGATCCGTGTAGCTATCCGCAAAGGAACTATCGCTATGCAGATCAATCCGATGATCTGTGGTTCTTCTTTCAAGAACAAAGGTGTTCAGACACTGTTGAACGCTGTCTGTGCTTATTTGCCGAGTCCTGCCGATACAGATGCTATCGAAGGTACAGATCCGCGTGATCCGGATAAAGTGATTGTTCGCAAACCGTTGTTTGAAGAACCGTTGACTGCGTTGGCATTTAAGATCGCAACCGACCCGTATGTAGGCCGCTTGTGTTTCTTCCGTGTGTATTCAGGTTCTTTACAGGCTGGTTCTTATGTATATAATACTCGTTCAGACAAGAAAGAACGTATTTCACGTCTGTTCCAGATGCACTCAAACAAACAGAACCCGATGGAAGCTATCGGTTGCGGTGATATCGGTGCAGGTGTTGGTTTCAAGGATATCCGTACTGGTGATACTCTTTGCGACGAAGCACATCCGATCACTCTGGAATCAATGGAATTCCCGGATCCGGTTATCGGTATCGCAGTAGAGCCTAAGACTCAGAAAGACCTGGATAAGTTGGGTATGGGATTGGCTAAGCTGGCTGAAGAAGACCCGACGTTCCGCGTACAGACTAACGAAGAAACTGGCCAGACAGTAATCAGCGGTATGGGTGAGCTCCACCTGGATATCATTGTTGACCGTCTGCGTCGTGAATTCAAGGTTGAATGTAACCAGGGTAAACCTCAGGTTACTTACAAGGAAGCTATCACCAAGTCTGTTGAACTTCGCGAAGTTTATAAGAAACAGTCCGGTGGTCGTGGTAAGTTTGCCGATATCATCGTTCGCATCGAACCGGCTGACGAAAGCTTTGAAGGTACACTGCAGTTTATCGACGAAGTGAAGGGTGGTAACATTCCGAAGGAATTTATCCCGTCTGTTCAGAAAGGTTTCGAAAAGGCAATGAAGAACGGTATCTTGGCCGGTTATCCGTTGGATAAACTGAAAGTTACTTTGATCGATGGTTCTTTCCACCCGGTAGACTCTGACCAGTTGTCATTCGAAATTTGTGCCATCCAGGCATTCAAGAGTGCTTCTGAAAAGGCAGGTCCTGCTTTGATGGAACCGATCATGCAGATGGAAGTTGTGACTCCGGAAGAAAGCATGGGTGATGTAATCGGCGACTTGAACAAACGTCGTGGACAGGTTGAAGGTATGGAATCAAGCCGTACCGGTGCACGTGTAGTGAAAGCGAAAGTTCCTTTGGCTGAAACATTCGGTTATGTAACAGCATTGCGTACTATCACTTCAGGTCGTGCAACTTCTTCAATGCAGTTCTCACACTATGCTCAGGTATCTTCTTCTATCGCTAAGCAGGTATTGACAGAAGTACAGGGTCGTGCTGATTTGATCAAATAATTTAGAAACATATATATAAATATGAGCCAAAAGATCAGAATTAAATTAAAGTCTTACGATTATTCTCTGGTAGACAAGTCTGCCGAGAAGATCGTGAAGACGGTTAAGGCTACCGGTGCAGTTGTTAGCGGCCCGATACCTCTGCCTACGCACAAGCGTATCTTTACTGTGAACCGCTCGACTTTCGTTAACAAAAAGTCTCGTGAGCAGTTCGAACTCTCTTCTTATAAGAGATTAATCGATATCTATAGCTCGACTGCAAAAACAGTTGACGCTTTGATGAAGCTGGAATTGCCCAGCGGTGTTGAAGTAGAAATTAAAGTGTAAGTTTATTAACAAATTAGTGAAATGCCAGGATTATTAGGAAAAAAAATCGGAATGACATCCGTTTTCAGTGCCGAGGGAAAAAATCTTCCATGCACTGTTATCGAAGTGGGTCCTTGTGTAGTTACACAGATTAAGACTTTGGAAAATGATGGCTATGAAGCTGTACAGTTGGGTTTCGAAGAGAAAAAAGAGAAACACACTACGCAGCCTGAAATGGGCCACTTTAAAAAAGCTGGTGTAACTCCCAAGAGATACTTGGCCGAGTTCAAGAATTTTGAAACCGAATATAAGCTCGGTGATGTAATCACTGTAGATTATTTGGAAGATGCAGGTTTCGTTGATGTAGTTGGTACATCAAAAGGTAAAGGTTTCCAGGGTGTAGTAAAACGTCATGGTTTCGGTGGTGTAGGTCAGACTACTCACGGTCAGCATAACCGTTTGCGTGCTCCCGGTGGTATCGGTGCCTGTTCTTACCCTGCAAAGGTATTCAAAGGTATGCGTATGGCCGGCCAAATGGGTAATGAACGTGTAACTGTTCAGAACCTGCAAGTGATCAAGGTGATGCCGGAACACAATCTTTTATTGGTTAAAGGATCTGTTCCAGGAGCAAAAGGTTCAATCTTATTAATTGAAAAGTAATGGAACTGAGCGTATTAAATATTAAAGGTGAAGATACCGGAAGAAAGGTAACATTGAACGATGCTATCTTTGGAATTGAACCCAATGATCATGCTATTTACTTGGATGTAAAACAGTATTTGGCTAATCAGCGTCAGGGAACTCACAAATCGAAAGAAAGAAGTGAAGTTTCCGGTAGTACTCGTAAACTGATCCGCCAGAAGGGTGGTGGTGGAGCTCGTCGTGGTGACATCAACTCTCCGGTGTTGGTAGGTGGTGGCCGTGTATTCGGTCCGAAACCCAGAGATTATGAGTTCAAATTGAACAAGAAAGTAAAGGGTCTGGCTCGTAAGTCTGCCTTGGCTTATAAAGCAAAGAATAACGCAATCGTAGTAGTAGAAGATTTCACTTTGGAAGCTCCTAAGACTAAAGAATTCGTAACAATTGCTAAGAATCTGAAAGTGGCTGACGGAAAGTTACTTTTGGTTTTATCAGAGAAAAATAATTTCGTATATTTGTCGGCCAGAAATTTAGAGAAGGCAAATGTTATAACAGCTTCTGAATTAAATACATACGGAGTGTTAAATGCTGCAAATGTTGTATTTACCGAAAGTTCAGTCGCTGCTATTGAAAAACTGTTTAACGCATAAGGAGTAGAAAAATGGGAATTATTATTAAACCTATAGTAACTGAGAAGCAAACAGCGATTACAGAAAAGATGGCTAATCGCTATGGTTTTCGTGTTTCTCCTGATGCCAACAAGTTAGAGATTAAAAAAGCCATTGAAGACATGTACAATGTTACCGTAGTTGATGTTAATACCATCAACTACTCAGGCAAACAGAAAAGTCGTTATACCAAATCCGGTATTATCAATGGCAAACAATCAGCTTTCAAAAAAGCTATCGTAACGTTGAAAGAAGGAGAAACAATTGATTTCTTTAGTAATATCTAAAAAAAGAAATGGGAATACGTAAATTAAAGCCCACAACACCGGGGCAGAGACACAAAGTTATTGGTGCATTTGATAAAATCACTGCAAGTACACCAGAAAAGTCTCTTGTAACAGGTAAAAGAAGTACAGGTGGTCGTAACAACACAGGTAAGATGACAATGCGTTATCTTGGTGGCGGTCACAAACAGAAGTACAGATTTATCGATTTCAAGAGAAATAAAGATGGCATTCCTGCAACAGTTAAGTCTATCGAGTATGATCCTAACCGTACATCTCGTATCGCACTGTTGTATTACGCAGACGGAGCAAAGAGCTATATCATTGCTCCGAACGGACTGGAAGTTGGCCAGACAGTGGTTTCAGGTAGCGAAGCAGCTCCTGAGATAGGTAATACTTTGCCTATGGCAAATATTCCCGTTGGTACTATTATTCATAATATCGAGCTTCGTCCGGGACAGGGTGCCAAAATGGTACGTTCTGCCGGTGCATTTGCTCAGCTGACTTCAAAAGAAGGCGATTATGCAATTATTAAGATGCCTTCTGGTGAAACCAGAAAGATTCTTGCTGCATGTAAGGCTACAGTTGGTAGCGTAGGTAACTCAGACCATGGTCTTGAAAAATCAGGTAAAGCCGGTCGTTCTAGATGGTTAGGTCGTCGTCCTCGTAACCGTGGTGTTGTAATGAACCCGGTTGATCACCCAATGGGTGGTGGTGAAGGTCGTGCTTCCGGAGGTCATCCAAGATCTCGTAATGGCTTGTATGCTAAGGGCTTGAAGACAAGAGCTCCGAAGAAGCATTCTTCAAAATATATCATTGAAAGAAGAAAGAAATAATCTGATTAATTAAGTAAACTATGAGTCGTTCGCTAAAAAAAGGCCCGTACATTAATATCAAGCTGGAAAAGAAAGTCCTGGCAATGAATGAGTCAGGTAAGAAGGCTGTCGTTAAGACATGGGCAAGAGCTTCAATGATTTCGCCTGACTTTGTAGGCCATACTATTGCAGTTCATAATGGAAATAAATTTATTCCTGTTTTTGTAACCGAGAACATGGTAGGTCATAAACTGGGAGAGTTTTCTCCTACTCGTACGTTCCGTGGTCACGCCGGTAACAAGAAAAAATAATCGGTAGTAACAGGAATTCAGGAATCTGAAAATAAAAAGAATCAATAAAATGGGTGCTAGAAAAAGAATATCAGCTGAAGCAAGAAAAGAAGCCCAAAAAACCATGTATTTCGCAAAGTTGCGTAACGTGCCGACTTCTCCGCGCAAGATGCGTCTCGTTGTAGACATGATCCGCGGTATGGAAGTATTCCGTGCACTTGGTGTTTTGAAGTTTTCTAATAAGGAAGCTGCAGCAAGAGTAGAAAAATTGCTTCGTTCGGCTATTGCCAATTGGGAACAGAAGAATGAACGTAAAGCAGAAGCTGGAGAGTTGTGCGTATCTTCAATCAGCGTAGATTGCGCTACTACATTGAAGAGAATGCGTCCGGCTCCTCAGGGAAGAGGTTACAGAATTCGTAAACGTTCGAACCATGTAACTCTGTTTGTTGATACACTTAGTAAAAACGATAGTCAAAATTAATTTGTAGATGGGACAAAAAGTTAATCCGGTTAGTAATCGTTTGGGAATTATCCGTGGATGGGATTCCAATTGGTATGGCGGCAAGAAATACGGAGATACTTTGCTGGAAGATAGCAAAATCCGTAAATATCTGAATGCTCGTCTTGCTAAGGCTAGTGTATCTCGCGTCGTTATTGAACGTACGCTGAAGTTGATTACAATTACAGTTTGCACATCACGTCCGGGTATCATCATCGGAAAAGGTGGTCAGGAAGTTGATAAGTTGAAAGAAGAGTTGAAGAAAATTACCGACAAAGAAGTTCAGATCAATATCTTTGAGGTAAAAAGACCCGAATTGGACGCTGTTATCGTTGCAAACAACATTGCTCGTCAGCTTGAAGGAAAAATTGCTTACCGTCGTGCTATCAAGATGGCTATCGCCTCTACCATGAGAATGGGTGCCGAAGGTATTAAAGTGCAAGTCTCTGGTCGTTTGAATGGTGCTGAAATGGCGCGTTCAGAAATGTATAAAGAAGGAAGAACTCCGTTACACACATTCAGAGCAGATATTGATTATGCTTTGGCTGAAGCGTTGACGAAGGTTGGTTTGATCGGCGTTAAGGTTTGGATCTGCCGTGGTGAAGTATATGGTAAGAGAGATCTTGCTCCTTCATTCGCTGCTACTAAAGATTCAGGTCGCAGAAATGACAATGCCGGCGGCAGCAGAGAAAAGAACTTCAAGAGAAAGAAAGCTAATCGTTAAACGTTAGAATTTAAGAAGAGATGTTACAACCAAAGAAAACCAAGTTCAGAAGACAGCAGAAAGGCCGCATGAAGGGCGAAGCTCAACGTGGCAACCAGCTGGCATTCGGTTCGTTTGGTATAAAAGCGTTAGAGAATAAATGGATTACCGGTCGTCAGATTGAAGCTGCTCGTATCGCGGTAACTCGTTATATGCAACGTCAGGGTCAGGTTTGGGTTCGTATTTTCCCGGACAAACCAATCACAAAGAAGCCTGCTGAAGTACGTATGGGTAAAGGTAAAGGTAATCCCGAAGGGTTTGTTGCGCCTGTTACTCCAGGTCGTTTGATTTTCGAAATCGAAGGGGTTCCTTTTGATATTGCTAAAGAAGCTTTGCGCTTAGCTGCACAGAAGCTTCCGGTAACAACAAAGTTTGTTGTGAGACGTGATTATGATATGGCTAATCAAAATGCGTAATTGTTATGAAGATTGCAGAAATTAGAGAATTAAGCACGAAGGAGTTAGTAGAAAGAATTGATGCTGAAGTTACTGCTTACGATCAGAAAGTAATTAACCACAGCATATCTCCGAGTGAAAACCCTGCTCAGATTAAACAACAACGCAGGATGATTGCGCGCATGAAGACAGAATTGCGCCAGAGAGAACTTAACAACAAATAATTGAGCCTGATGGAAACTAGAAATTTAAGAAAAGAAAGAACGGGCGTGGTTACCAGCAACAAGATGGATAAGAGCATCACGGTTGCTATCAAATGGAAGGAAAAACACCCCATTTATGGAAAGTTCGTTAGCAAGACGAAGAAATATCATGCTCATGACGAAAAGAATGAATGCGGTATCGGCGATACTGTAAAGATTATGGAAACTCGTCCTTTGAGCAAAACAAAAAGATGGAGATTAGTTCAAATAATCGAAAGGGCTAAGTAACATGATACAACAAGAATCAAGACTAGTAGTAGCAGATAACAGTGGCGCTAAAGAAGCGTTGTGTATCCGTGTTTTGGGCGGAACAAGAAAACGTTATGCCTCTGTTGGGGATGTAATTGTAGTAGCAATTAAGAGTGTAATCCCGGCAAGTGATGTGAAGAAGGGTGCTGTTTCTAAGGCTATCATTGTTCGCACTAAAAAAGAAATCCGCCGTCCGGATGGTTCATACATCCGTTTCGATGATAACGCATGCGTATTGTTGAATGCCGGTGGTGATATTCGTGGAAGCCGTATCTTCGGTCCGGTTGCCAGAGAACTTCGTGCAACAAACATGAAAATCGTTTCACTTGCACCTGAAGTGCTTTAATTTTGTAAAACGTAAAGTAATGAGCAAATTACATATCAAAAAAGGCGATATAGTTTTTGTTAATACCGGCGAAGACAAAGGTAAGACAGGTCGTGTTTTAGAAGTACTCGTAAAAGACAGCCGTGCCATTGTAGAAGGTATTAATATGGTATCAAAGCATACCAAGCCTAATGCAAAGAATCCTCAGGGAGGAATTGAAAAGAAAGAAGCCCCGATTCATATTTCTAACCTAAACGTCGTTGACCCGAAATCCGGCAAGCCGACACGTATTGGTCGTAAATTAGACGAAAAAGGTGCTTTAGTGCGTTATTCTAAAAAATCAGGGGAGGAAATTAAGTAATGAGCAATACTGCCAGTCTTAAGAAAGAATATCAGGACAGAATTGTTCCTGCTTTGACGAAAGAGTTCGGTTATAAAACCGTTATGCAGGTGCCCGTACTGAAGAAGATTGTTATCAATCAAGGTTTAGGTATGGCTGCTGCTGATAAGAAGATTATTGATATCGCTATCAGCGAATTGTCAACTATCACAGGCCAGAAGGCTGTTGCGACAGTTTCAAAGAAAGATATCTCTAACTTCAAATTGCGTAAGAAAATGCCGATCGGTGTAATGGTAACATTGCGTCGTGAACAGATGTACGAATTCCTGGAAAGACTCGTTCGCGTGGCTCTTCCCCGTATCCGTGACTTCAAGGGCATCGAAAGCAAATTGGACGGAAGAGGTAATTATACACTCGGTATTCAGGAACAAATCATTTTCCCTGAAATAAATATCGATAATATTACCAAAATATTGGGAATGAATATTACCTTTGTGACCTCTGCGAAAACAGATGAAGAAGGGTATGCTCTCTTGAGAGAATTTGGATTGCCTTTTAAAAATGCAAAAAAAGACTAAGTAGTTATGGCAAAGGAATCAATGAAAGCCCGTGAGGTGAAAAGAGCAAAGCTCGTAGCTAAATATGCTGCTAAAAGAGCAGAACTGAAAGCAGCAGGTGACTATGAAGCTTTACAGGCTTTACCTAAAAATGCTTCTCCTGTACGTTTGCACAACCGTTGCAAAATTACAGGACGTCCGAAAGGCTATGTACGCCAGTTCGGTATTTCTCGTATTCAACTGCGTGAAATGGCATCTAATGGTTTAATCCCGGGTGTAAAGAAAGCAAGTTGGTAAGAGTTTTTTAATTTAAATATTGTCCGGGTGTCCGGATCAATTTAATTCATTTATATATGACAGATCCTATTGCAGATTATTTGACAAGATTGCGTAATGCAATTAAAGCGAAGCACAGAGTTGTTGAAGTGCCGGCGTCAAATTTAAAGAAAGAGATCACAAAGATCCTTTTCGACAAGGGCTACATTCTTAATTTCAAGTTTGTAGAAGATGGTCCTCAGGGTACAATTAAGATTGCCTTGAAGTATGACCTGGTAAACAAAGTTAATGCAATCAAGAAACTTGAGAGAGTTTCTACCCCTGGTTTGCGTAAGTACACTGGTTACAAGGAAATGCCGAGAGTATTGAATGGTTTAGGTATTGCCGTTCTTTCTACTTCTAAGGGTGTGATGACAGACAAAGAAGCACGTGATCTGAAGATCGGCGGCGAAGTATTATGTTATGTTTATTAATTAGGAGGAAAGAAGAATGTCAAGAATAGGAAAATTACCAATTCATGTACGGCCGGTGTTACGGTTACCATTAAGGATAATGTAGTGACTGTAAAAGGTCCCAAAGGTGAGATGACTCAGGCTGTGAATCCTGATATTAATGTGACTTTGGAAGATGGAATCATCCATCTGACACGTCCGACAGACGAAAAGAACCATCGTGCATTGCACGGCTTGTATCGTTCACTGATCAACAACATGGTGATCGGATGTTCAGAAGGATATAAGAAAGAACTGGAACTTGTCGGTGTTGGTTACCGTGTGACAAATACAGGTCAGCTGTTAGACCTTTCTTTAGGTTATACACACAACATTTACATGCAGTTGCCTAAAGAAGTGAAAGTTGAAACAAAGGCAGAGAGAAATAAAAATCCTCTTATTATCCTTGAATCGGCTGATAAACAATTACTGGGACAGATTTGTGCTAAGATTCGTTCATTCAGAATGCCGGAACCGTATAAAGGTAAAGGTATCAAGTTCGTGGGTGAAGAAATTCGCAGAAAGTCTGGTAAATCAGCAGGTAAGTAATCTACGTAAACTGAAATTATCATGACAACGAAGGAAGAAAGAAGATTAAAGATAAAAGCAGGTGTACGCGGTAAGATCTCAGGAACTCCTGAACGTCCGCGCCTGACTGTGTTTAGAAGCAACAAGCAGATCTATGCACAGGTTATTGATGACACTACAGGTAAGACTCTGGCTGCAGCATCATCTCTGAAGATGGATGTTAAAGCTCCGAAAAAGGAGATTGCTGCCAAGGTTGGAGAACAGATCGCTAAAGTAGCCCAGGAAGCTGGTGTACAAGCTGTCGTTTTCGACCGTAACGGTTACCTGTATCATGGGAGAATTAAAGAATTAGCTGATGCTGCACGTAACGGCGGCCTTAAATTTTAATGAAGATGGCAGGAGTTAATAATAGAGTTAAGTCGACCAACGACATAGAGTTGAAGGACCGTTTGGTTGCAATCAACCGCGTAACTAAAGTAACTAAGGGTGGACGTACATTCAGTTTTGCTGCAATCGTTGTAGTAGGAAATGAAGACGGCATCGTTGGTTGGGGCTTGGGAAAAGCCGGTGAAGTCACGACAGCTATCGCTAAAGGTGTTGAAGCTGCAAAGAAAAACTTGATCAAGGTTCCCGTTCATAAAGGAACTATCCCTCACGAACAATTAGCTAAGTTCGGTGGTGCTCAGGTGCTGATCAAACCGGCATCTCACGGTACCGGAGTGAAGGCTGGTGGTGCTATGCGTGCCGTATTGGAAAGTGTTGGTATCACAGACGTTTTGGCTAAGTCAAAAGGTTCTTCTAACCCTCACAACCTGGTGAAAGCGACTATCGCTGCACTGAGTGAGTTGAGAAGCCCGTTGATGGTTGCTCAGAACAGAGGTGTTGCAGTTGAAAAAGTATTCAGAGGTTAATTAGGGAGGATAATAAGTTATGGCAACTATCAAAGTTAAGCAGACAAAAAGTAGAATTAAATGCCCGAAAGACCAAAAGAGAACTCTTGATGCACTGGGTCTGAAGAAAATGAACCAGGTAGTAGAACATGAAGCTACTCCGGCAATTCTGGGTATGGTTGAGAAAGTGAAACATTTGGTTTCAGTAGTAAAGTAATAACGGTTGAAAAATAAATTATACGATATGAACTTATCAAATTTAAAACCTGCTGAAGGATCTACCAAGACCAGAAAGAGAATCGGCCGTGGTCCGGGTTCAGGATTAGGAGGAACTTCAACAAGAGGTCATAAAGGTGCGAAATCAAGATCCGGTTACAGCCAGAAGATTGGTTTCGAAGGTGGTCAGATGCCTATACAGAGACGCTTACCTAAATTTGGTTTCAAGAATATTAACCGCGTAGAATATAAAGCTATCAATCTTTCTACATTACAGGGCATGGCTGAAGCTCAGCAGCTCACAAAGATTGGTATCAATGATTTGATCGAAGCTGGTTTCATTTCAGCTTCCCAGTTGGTTAAAATCCTTGCTAAAGGTAGCTTGACAGCGAAACTTGAAGTGGAAGCTCACGCTTTCTCAAAGAGTGCTGAAGCAGCTATCCAGGCTGTAGGTGGAACTGTTGTTAAACTCTAAGTTATGAGAGCAGTTGAAACAATAAAAAATATCTGGAAGATTGAGGATCTGAGAAATCGGATCCTCACCACTCTTTTGTTAGTGGCGATATACCGTTTCGGTACATACGTTGTACTTCCGGGTATTGATCCTAAAGCGTTGACCGCTTTGCAGGAACAGACAAGAGGCGGATTGCTGGCATTGTTGGACATGTTCTCTGGTGGTGCATTCTCTAATGCTTCTATTTTTGCATTAGGGATTATGCCGTATATCTCCGCTTCCATTGTGATGCAGTTGATGGCAATTGCAGTTCCTTCTTTCCAGAAATTACAGAGAGAAGGCGAAAGTGGTCGTCGTAAGATCAACCAGTGGACTCGTTACCTGACAGTGGCTATTCTTCTGTTCCAGGGTCCTACTTATCTTGTTAACTTAAGTGTACAGCTGAAAGCCGCCGGAGCAGCTCTGCCTGCAGGTATATGGTTTACAGTATCTTCTACAGTTATCTTAGCTGCTGGAAGTATGTTTATCTTATGGCTTGGTGAAAGAATTACAGATAAAGGTGTTGGAAATGGTATATCATTTATCATTTTAGTTGGTATTATAGCCCGTCTGCCGCACTCGCTGTTCGAAGAATTTATTTCAAGAACAAGTGAAAAAACCGGTGGTCTGGTTATGTTCCTGTTTGAAATGTTGTTCCTTTTGCTGGTTATCGCAGGTGCTATCCTGTTGGTACAAGGTACCCGTAAGGTCCCCGTACAGTATGCAAAACGGATCATTGGAAATAAACAATATGGTGGCGCACGCCAGTACATTCCCCTGAAGGTGAATGCTGCAAACGTAATGCCTATCATCTTTGCCCAGGCAATCATGTTTATTCCGATTTCAATTGTTGGTTTCTCAAGCACGGGCGAACGTTCCGGCTTTGTAGCTGCCTTTATGGATAATACCGGATTTTGGTACAACTTCGTATTTGCTGTACTGATTATCTTGTTTACATATTTCTATACAGCTATCACGATCAATCCTACCCAGATGTCGGATGATCTGAAGAGAAACAACGGGTTCATTCCGGGTGTCAAGCCGGGAAAGAGTACCAAAGATTATTTGGATACCATCATGGACCGTATTACTTTGCCGGGAGCATTCTTCCTTGCATTAGTGGCAATCATGCCTGCTTTTGCCCGGATCGCCGGTGTAAGTATGGCGTTCTCCCAATTCTTTGGCGGAACATCTTTGTTGATCCTGGTTGGTGTAGTGTTGGATACACTGCAGCAAGTAGAAAGTCATTTGTTGATGCGTCATTATGACGGTTTGTTGAAGTCAGGAAGAATTAAAGGTCGTACAGGCTCAGTTGCCGCTTACTAATAGAATGATCTATTTAAAAACAGATGAAGAAATAGAGTTGATGCGTGCCGCGAATCAACTGGTGGGTAAGACGCTTGGCGAATTAGCCAAACATATCGCTCCCGGCGTGAATACGCTTCAACTCGATAAGATTGCCGAGGAATTCATTAGAGATAATGGTGCAGTTCCGGCCTTTTTAGGATACGGTGGTTTTCCAAACTCAATCTGTGCTTCCGTAAACGAGCAGGTAGTACACGGCATCCCTTCCGAGAAAGCAGTTTTGAAAGAAGGTGACGTTATATCTGTCGATTGCGGTACGGTGTTGAATGGTTTTGTCGGAGATTCCGCTTATACCTTTTGTGTAGGCGAAGTCGATCCCAAAGTGAAAGCCTTGTTGAAGACAACAAAAGAATCACTTTACTTGGGTATCCAGCATGCCCTCGAAGGCAAACGCCTGGGTGATATCAGCCATGCCGTACAGTCCTATTGCGAATCGAAAGGTTACTCTGTTGTCAGAGAGCTGGTCGGTCACGGAATCGGACGTAAGATGCACGAAGAACCGGAAGTCCCCAATTACGGGCGCCCCGGTTGCGGTCCCTTATTACGCAGCGGTATGTGTATCTGCATAGAACCGATGATCAATATGGGAAGCAAGAATGTAGCTTTTGAGAAAGACGGATGGACAGTCCGCACGAAAGACAGAAAGTGTTCGGCTCATTTCGAGCATTGTATCGCGATCCGTCCCGACGGTCCCCAGATCTTATCTTCATTCGAGTTTTTAGAAGAAGTTTTAGGTAATAACGCAATTTAATTTGATTTAATTTATATGGCTAAACAGTCAGCAATTGAACAAGATGGAGTTATAGTAGAAGCATTGTCAAACGCAATGTTTCGTGTAGAATTAGAGAACGGACATGAAATTACTGCTCATATCTCAGGGAAGATGAGAATGCACTACATTAAGATTCTCCCGGGTGATAAAGTAAGAGTTGAGATGTCTCCGTATGATCTATCGAAAGGTAGAATTGCTTTTAGATATAAATAAAAAAAACAACAAGATATGAAAGTAAGAGCATCTTTAAAGAAGCGTACTCCCGAATGTAAAATCGTTAGAAGAAAGGGACGCTTATACGTAATTAACAAGAAAAATCCTAAGTATAAACAACGTCAAGGATAATTTATTATTTTTGCAAAATAATTTAAGTAAGTAATATGGCTATAAGAATAGTTGGTGTAGACTTGCCACAAAATAAAAGAGGAGAAATTGCCTTGACCTATATTTACGGTATTGGTCGTAGTGCTTCAAAATCCATCTTAGATAAAGCAGGCATCGATCGTGATATCAAAGTAAAAGACTGGACAGACGATCAGGCTGCAAAAGTACGTGAAGTCATTGGCGCTGAGTATAAAGTAGAAGGTGATCTTCGTTCAGAAGTTCAGCTGAACATCAAGCGTCTGATGGATATCGGATGTTACAGAGGTGTTCGTCACCGTATTGGTTTGCCTTTGAGAGGCCAGAGCACAAAGAACAATGCTCGTACTCGTAAGGGTAAGAAGAAAACTGTTGCAAATAAGAAAAAAGCTACTAAATAATAAGAATTGATATGGCAAAGAAATCAGTCGCAGCAAAGAAGAGAAACGTAAAAGTTGACGCTTACGGTCAAGCTCATATTCATTCTTCTTTTAACAACATTATTGTGTCTCTTGCTAATAGCGAAGGTCAGGTTATCAGTTGGTCTTCTGCTGGTAAGATGGGATTCAGAAGTTCTAAAAAGAACACTCCGTATGCCGCTCAGATGGCAGCTCAGGATTGTGCAAAAGTAGCTTATGATCTTGGTTTGAGAAAAGTAAAAGTATTCGTTAAGGGCCCGGGTAACGGACGTGAGTCTGCTATCCGTACAATTCACGGTGCCGGTATTGAAGTAACAGAAATCGTTGACGTTACTCCGCTTCCTCACAATGGTTGTCGTCCTCCGAAAAAGAGAAGAGTATAATTAACTATAGTTTCTTGAACATTGAATCCGGAATTGTGAATAGATTACACAAAGACCTTATCCTCTCTGTAATCGCGGCTGCACGGTTCCAGATTCAGAACAGAACATTAAAACAATAAAAAAATGGCAAGATATACTGGACCTAAAACAAGAATTGCCCGTAAGTTTGGTGAGGCAATATTCGGACCGGATAAAGTTCTTTCAAAGAAGAACTATCCTCCCGGACAGCACGGAAACGCCCGCAAAAGAAAAACTTCTGAGTACGGAATCCAGCTTCGTGAGAAGCAGAAAGCAAAATACACTTACGGTGTATTGGAAAAACAATTTAGAAACCTGTTTGAAAAGGCTTCACGTTCAAAAGGTATTACCGGTGAGGTGCTGTTGCAGCTCCTGGAAGGCCGTCTGGACAACGTAGTATTCCGTTTGGGTATCGCCCCGACGCGTGCTGCAGCTCGTCAGTTGGTTTCTCATCGTCACATTACAGTAGACGGTAAGGTTGTAAACATTCCTTCTTACTCTGTAAAAGCCGGTCAGGTTATTGGTGTTAGAGAAAAATCCAAATCACTTGAAGTGATTGCTGACGCATTGTCAGGATTCAATCACAGCAAGTATCCCTGGATCGAATGGGATCAGTCTTCTTTAAGCGGAAAATTACTGCATCTGCCGGAAAGAGCTGACATTCCTGAAAACATTAAAGAGCAGTTGATCGTAGAATTGTATTCTAAATAATAATTGATTTCCATGGCGATATTAGCATTTCAAAAACCCGATAAAGTATTAATGTTGGAAGCGGACAATTTCTTCGGAAAGTTTGAATTTCGTCCGTTGGAACCCGGCTATGGTATTACAATAGGTAATGCTCTACGTCGTATTCTCCTGTCGTCACTTGAAGGTTTTGCTATTACATCCATTAAGATCGAAGGCGTTGACCATGAATTTGGTACAATTCCCGGCGTGATCGAGGATGTGACAAACATAATCTTGAATCTGAAACAAGTCCGGTTCAAGCATATTGTAGACGACATAGAGAATGAAAAAGTAAGTATTACTGTTTCGGGTTCGGAAGTGTTCAAAGC
Organism: Parabacteroides sp. AF48-14; assembly: GCF_003477465.1. Taxonomy (NCBI): domain Bacteria; kingdom Pseudomonadati; phylum Bacteroidota; class Bacteroidia; order Bacteroidales; family Tannerellaceae; genus Parabacteroides; species Parabacteroides sp. AF48-14. The sequence goes on along the minus strand of NZ_QUDI01000014.1, from coordinate 1,479 downwards.
CGGTGATATAGGTAAACAGCTGACCGGATTCGAAGTATTGAATCCTGAGTTGGTTATTTGTCGCTTAGATCCGAACGCAGGTTTCCAGATTGAACTGACGATTAACAAAGGTCGCGGATATGTTCCCGCTGATGAAAACAGAGACCCGAACGCAGACATGCACGTGATTGCAATCGACTCTATTTACACACCTGTGCGTAACGTCAAATATTCAATCGAAAACTTCCGTGTTGAGCAGAAGACGGACTACGAAAAGTTGGTTCTTGAAATAGCCACTGATGGTTCTATTCATCCGAAGGAAGCGTTAAAAGAAGCAGCTAAGATTCTGATTCACCATTTCATGTTGTTCTCAGATGAAAAGATTGCTATCGAGACAGTTGATACTGACGGTAATGAGGAATTCGATGAAGAAGTACTTCACATGCGCCAGTTGCTCAAGAGCAAACTCTCGGATATGGATCTTTCCGTTCGCGCATTGAATTGCTTGAAGGCCGCAGATGTTGAAACGTTAGGCGAACTGGTTAAATTCAACAAGAATGATCTGTTGAAGTTCCGTAACTTCGGTAAGAAGTCACTGACCGAGCTTGACGAACTGCTTGAAAGTCTGAACCTTTCATTCGGTATGGATATCACTAAGTATAAATTAGATAAAGAGTAAGTATAGCGATGAGACATAATAAAAAAATAAATCATTTGGGTCGTACAAATACTCACCGTAACGCGATGCTTTCAAACATGGCATGTTCCCTTATCAAGCATAAGAGAATCTTTACTACTGTTGCAAAAGCTAAAGCGCTTCGTAAATTTGTAGAACCGCTTATCACTAAGTCTAAGGAGGATACAACTCACTCAAGACGTGTGGTATTCAGCAATTTGCAGGACAAATTTGCTGTAACAGAATTGTTCAAGGAAGTATCTCAGAAGATCGGCGACCGTCCGGGTGGTTACACACGTATCCTGAAGACTGGCAATCGTCTGGGTGACAACGCAGCCATGTGCTTCATTGAACTGGTTGATTACAACGAAAACATGTTGAGCGCAGCTACAACTAAGAAAGCTACGAAGACAAGACGTTCTCGTAAGAAAGCTACAGCTGCTGAAGCCGCTGTCGAAGCTCCTGTTGCAGAAGCACCGGTTGCTGAAGAAAAAGCTGCCGAATAATACTATCAAAGCCCTGTAAGGGCGACAGAACTTAGCCCAGGGCGTGAGCCTGGGGGATAGGAGTTCCTCATTATGATAAAAGCCCTGTAGGGGCGACACTTTGTATATAGAAAACATTGTGTCGCCCTTACAGGGCTTTAGTGTTAGGGTAGGGGCCTTTCCCCCAAGGCTCACGCCTTGGGCTAAGTTCTGTCGCCCCTACAGGTAGGGTGTCCAAAAACTGTCGTTCATTTTTATACTGCGAACTTTAGCGTTTTTATACGTTTAGTCACGAGATTATCAGTTAAGCAGACTTCTCTCCACTGCTGAATCTGGCAA